>JBAXEZ010000008.1:0-22549 GCA_037140195.1 archaeon | reverse complement strand
CTAATGCTAAAATCACAATCAAAGAGATTGAAGATGTTAGGGGCTCTAAAAGGGATTATATCATGGAGAGAGCTAAGAAGCTTTTAGCAGGTATTACTAATGCTGGAATGGAAACAAAAGAAATGCACCAAGAAATACAGGATTCTGCAAAGACATCCAAGATTACAGAGTATGGTGATGAAAGACTCCCAGCAGGAGATTTATCTGATTATGAAGTAATTGTTGTTGAAGGAAGAGCAGATGTTGTTAACCTTTTGAGGTATGGAATTAAGAATGTCATTGGAATGAATGGCACAAATCTTCCGGCAGAAATAGAGAAACTAGGAAAGGAAAAAGAACTTACTCTATTTGTTGATGGCGACAGAGGCGGAAAATTAATTGCAACTAATGTTTGTAATAACGCTAAAATAGCCTTCATCGCACAAGCTCCCGACGGAAAAGAAGTTGAAGAATTAGCAGGAAAAGACCTACACTTAGCAATAAGAAAGAGAGTCACACCCGAAGAATTTTTCAAAAAATTTGACCGAAACGAACGAAGCGAAAGACCAGACAATAGAGAAAGAAACTTTTCAGGTTTTAGAAATCGAGACGATAGATACAGTCAACCAAGAGAATATAGAAACGAAAGAGAAGAAGCTCCAAAATCAAAAAGCGAAAAAACTCTAAGTTCTGAAGACAAGAAAAAAATCAGAGAAATAGCTTCAGAAATCAGAGGGAAAAACGTTTTAGTTTTGAATGAATCTCTAGACATCGTTAGAAATGTTCCAGTATCCAAGCTTGATTTTTTAAGATTAGAAGAACCTATTTGGGTTTTGTTAACTAGTCTAGCTACAGGAGCAGTAATTGAAGGCGCTCAGAAATTAGGCGCAAAATATGTTGCAGCCCAAAGCTTTGGAAAAATTGATAATAACGACGGCGTAGAACTTGTTTCAATCTAATTAATTATTTGCCGAGGAAACTCGGCTTTTTTATTTCTCCTTTATTTTAGAGAATATTTTTGTAAAGGTGACCTACGGGTTATTTTTTATTTAATCTTAGTAAATCTTAAATACTCACTACACCTAATCTTTCTATGGAAAAAAAGAAGATATGCCCGCACTGCGGAAAAGAAGTCGATGAACTTTGTTCTATTTGTTGGAGATGTAAAAACTGTAAAGTTGATTGCAAAAACCATATGAAAAGAATAATAGACGGAATTATTGGAAAACCTAAAAAATAAACCTTATAAACCCTTTAATTCTAAGCCACTAATGAAAAGTAAACATATTTGTGCTCATTGCGGAAAAGAAGTCTCCGAAGTTTGTCTAAGCTGCTGGAGATGTAAATCTTGTGAATTAGACTGCAAATGTCATATGAATAAAGTGCTAAAAGAAACTATCTAACAATTATTCTCTCAATTCCTTCTTCATCTCTTCTAGATTACTAACTTTCTTTTCAACAGCCCTTACAGTTTTTTCAATAGGCTGTAAAGCATCCGGTAAAAAATGTTTTGCAAAAGTTTGAATCATAAAACCAATCGCCTGATTTTTATTTCGCATACCATATTTTGCCTTAACCATATTTACAATTCTATTTTCCTTCTCGCTAATTGTTATGATATTTTGTACCATTATTATAATTTAGACTCTTCAAATTTTGTCAAACTAGTGATAAGAGACTTCCAAGATAAATATAACGGTTCCATTTCTTTTTTTATTTCTGGAAAAATTGCCAAATCTCGATAATCTCTTTCTAACTTTTCAAGGGCCTTTTTACCTTTCCCATCCTTTACCATCTCAAAATAAACTTTAGAAGTCATATGACTTGCTGAATCCATAAACGCGAAGGCCCTAGCTTCGAGCGTATCAGGTAAAATATCTTTGCATCGATGTGCCCTAATTGCATGAAGTGCCTTTTCCATTTTCTCATTAGAATATTTCTCTTTTTCCAAAAACTTTCTAGCAATCCTTTCACCAGTGACTGCATGATCTTCATTAGGATTTAAAGGATAATATCCAATATCGTGAAAATAAACTGCAAGCAATAAGATCTCTTTATCCAAATCGGGAAATTTTTGTACAATCTTTTCAGCCAACCTTTCAAGCTCTTCTATGTGACAATTCAGATTGTAAATATCCTCATTACTTTCTATATACTTGTCAAACATCTTTTTTGCTTTAATAGAAATCCCCGAAACCATCTTAAAATCCTCTCTCCTCATCGTATTTTAAACATTCTTTTTCCAAAAGCCACATATAAATTTTATCTGTGTAGTCATATTTAAACAGAGGCCCTTCAAAAAGAGGTAAACCCTCAATAATTTCATTAGCCTCTCCACTAGCCAAGCCCCATAACCTCCACCTTACTTGTTCTTCGAGTGTTAAGTTTGCCTGAGGAAAAAGTACATCCGTAATATCTACTGTTTTCATTTCATTCCCTCTTCAATTTTTTTATAACACTCAACACAAATATGAAATTTTCTAACTTTATTTTTAGCATCTGGGGGACTTAATAATATCGCTCCAAAATCATTTAGTTCTTCTCCACATTTATCGCAAGTAGGTTTTATCATTTTATTTTCCACTTCCTAAATAATTTCCATTTACCATTTTCTTTTTTCATTAATGCTAAATTATCTAAATTAAGTTTATACAAAAAATTCTTAGTTTTGAGAAAATTAAAAATCTCCTCAAAGTTTTTATTAATATCTTGTGCACAGAGAGTTGCATGAAAATGCATATTTTTCCCTTCAACTTTTTCTAGCTTTTCAACAAATTTAAGCTCAATTAAACCCGCATATACTTTATCATAAAAATCATCAAGTTTTTTAGAAGTTTTAACATCAACAAAAATTACATCTTTACCAAAATTACTAAAGCCCTTTAAATCAATGGGGACAAATTTTTCTGCCTTTGCAACTTTTTTAATAAAATCTAACAAGCAATTTAATTCACTTTTTTTCCTTATATCTCCAAGATATTTAATAGTCAAATGTGGCAAGGTTCTTTTTCCAACGTCTAAAATATTGAATTTTCCAGAAATCTCTTTAGTTAAAGCTAAATGCGCTTTTTTTGCTTTTCCAGTTATTAAGTAATCTAAGCAATATTCGGTCATTTTTATAACAATTCATTATAAATCATTATATAAAAACCTTCCTATAGATAGGTTTTTAAACGGAAAATATCTCTCAAATCCGTGCCAAAAGCATAACAATTAACTAAACTTTTAAAATAAAAAATGGCTAAAACAAAACCAATAATGAATGTCGTTTTCGTCGGACACGTAGACGCAGGTAAATCCACAACAATCGGAAGATTATTCTGGGAAACAGGCGGAGTTTCTGAACAGGAAATGGCTAAGTTAAAGGAAGAAGCAGCTAAACACGGAAAAGCTGGTTTTGAATTTGCTTACGTCATGGACAATATTAAGGAAGAAAGAGAAAGAGGAGTAACTATTGACTTATCCTATAAGAAGATTATTACTCAGAAGTTTGAAATCACAGTTATTGACGCTCCAGGTCACAAAGACTTCGTCAAAAACATGATTACAGGCGCTTCTCAAGCTGACGCAGCTTTCCTAGTTGTCGATGTAGTAAATGGAGTACAGCCTCAAACAAAAGAGCACCTATGGTTGTTAAGAACTATGGGCGTAAAACAAGTAGCCGTCTGGATAAACAAGATGGATATGGCTCAATATTCTGAGGAAAAGTATAACAAAGCAAAAGCTGATGTAGAAGGCGTATTGAAACAAGTAGGTTACAAAGACGTTCCCTTCTTAGCAGGCGCTGGTTTCTTAGGCGACAATGTTGCAAAGAAATCTGATAAAATGCCCTGGTATAAAGGAAGCACAATCTTAGAACAACTTGATATATTCCCTGCTCCAGAAAAACCAACAACGTTACCATTAAGAATGCCTATCCAGGACGTTTACGAAATTACTGGTATTGGTGTTGTTCCTGTAGGTAAGATCGAAACTGGTACAATGAAACCAGGTCAGAAGATCCTTATTGTTCCAGGAAGAAGTGGTGCTGGTGTTCCAGGTGAAATCAAAACAATTGAAGCTCACCATGAACAACTACCGTTGGGCGAAGCTGGCGATAATGTTGGTGTTAATATTAGAGGCATAGGCAAAAAAGATGTAGCTAGAGGCGACGTTATTTGCGATGCAGCTTCACCAATCAAGATAGTTGAAGAATTCACTGCTCAAATTGCAGTTATCAACCATCCTACAGTTATTGCTAAAGGATACACTCCAGTTTTCCACGTACACACTGCTCAAGTTCCATGTCAATTTATAGAATTAGTAGGAAAAATTGATCCAAAAACAGGTCAAATATCCGAAGAGCATCCAGACTTTTTAAAGAATGGAGATGTAGCTATCGTAAAGATCAAACCAATCGGCAATCTAGTATTAGAAACTGCTGAGCAGAATCCTTACATGGCTAGATTCGCAATTAGAGACGCAGGCGTCACTGTTGCTGCTGGTATCTGTAAATCGCTAGTGGAAAAAAAGAAGTAAAATTCTTTCCTTGAACAAATACAATTTAACGCCGAACTTTGTTCGGCAATTTTCTTTTTATCCTTTTTGGATTATTGTTCCGCAGGGAACAACTCTGGAACCAGACAAAAATGCAGGACCAGAGTATTTAGAAGAAGAGTTCTGTGATAAATTAGAAAAATGAGAATTTCGAATGCAAATTTAGGTGAAAGAATAGAACTATTTTTTACAGCACCTAAAGCTAGGATTGAAATTTTTAGCATCGAAGATTTTAATGCCAGCAGAAAACTAAAAAAATTTGCCTATCGGGTCGCAGAAAGGTTATCATCAAGACATCTGGATTTAAAAATTATAGAGATTTACAAAACAGACGACCCATACAATATTCAAAATCCTTATTTCTGGGGAATGTTCCACGCATATGCAATAACAATTCCACGAAATTCAAATCTGCAAGAAATTAAAAGAACGTGTATTGAATTAGAACACGACTGTTTTGGACTGAGAATCTGCGATATTGATGTTTATGAAACAAGAGATAAAAAAATCAGCAGAACCGATTTAGGATATTCAAAAGATTTATCCTAAATCACAACAATAATATTTAAAAAGAGACTAAATCTAAAGACAATATAAAAAGATGGTACAAGTAAAAGAGAAACTATTTCAAGACGTCAAATCTAAATATGAAACTTTGAGTACAGACTTGACTAAAATGGAATATCTAGAATCGGTTCTTAAAATGTCCGATGTAAATATGGATGTTAAAAAATTTGCACTAGGAATGCTAGCTGAACTTTATGAAAGAAGAATGATGTATGATAAAGCAGCAAAAGCAATGTTTGGAAAAGCAGGATATGATTTAACTTTCAGAGAAAAAGTAGACACATATTTGAAAGCTGCAGAATACTATGCTAAAGCAGGAAATATTCTTGGAGCAGAAGACATGTTTTCAAGAGCGTCAAGAGAAGCAAACACAGAACAACAAGGAAAAATAAATCTAGCCAAAAAAAATATTTATTTTACAATCGCTAGCGACTTAGAAAAGAAAGGAAGAATGTCTAACGGAACAAAATTCTACGAACATCTCTTAACATTAAAGATAGATGATTTAGAAAAAAGTATGATTAAAAAAAAGTTAGTTGAGTATTACAAGCGAATGGGAAGATTCAACGAAATGCGAATGATCGACGCGAGATAATTCTAAAAAAATCATTTAATTATATCGTCAGAAATGATACAATAGAAAATATAGAACAAACAACATAAATACTTATAAACAGATAATCATGAATTTACATATGGCAAATGAAAGATCACATTCTAGCTCCTCGAGTTCATTAGGAATAGCCGGAACCGGAATAGGATTAGCAGCATTAATTGGCCTTTTTACTCTTGGCCCTATTGACTCGGCAAGAACAGCTTACAATGCAATTGTGGGAGATGTTCCATTAGTTAGAGGCAGAGCAGTAGAATATTGTAGAAAAAATATTCACAGAGAAAATCCTTCTTATAATGAAAGACAAGTAGAGGAAGTTCTTGCAAGAGACTTAAATTACTCTTTAAGAAAAGACGAAATAATTGATCCACAAGCAGTTAGAATGATGGAATTATGGGATGCTACAGAAACTCACGCAGACGGCGGTTACGCAAGATGGGTTTGGCCATCACTTCCAAAATAAGAATCCATAATCTTCTAAATTTTTTTATAAAAATAAAAACCTACTAACCAAAATATCTATAAAATTGTACCGCATAAACAGAATAATTTTTTTCTTTTCCAGACTCGTCATGTCTTACGTGTTGAGTATCTGGATTAAAATCAGAAACTACATAAGAATTAGCACCATCTGGAATAAGAATCCACCCTTTTGCAGCCCTTTCATTAATTTCCCGAGAAATATTAAGACAAGGATTTTGTACAACAAATGTGTTAGGATCCCCCTTATGCAAAACTTGGCGTGGACTTACATAAAGTCCATTCAGCAATTTAAATCCGCCATCATCGTAAGGTATTAATCTTGCTAATCTTTCTAATTTTTCCATTTTATTCTCGTTGTCCATATATTCTGTTTAATACATTAAAAAATTTCTCATAAGTTTCGTTAAGATTAGAACCCCATAATCTTAAAGTAGGACTAACCTCTACCCGATAACATCCTAATTTGACCATTAAATCTGGTTCACCGGAACAATCCTTTAATTGCCCAATAATTACAGACCCGAGTAATTCCCTCTGAGCTCTAAATCTACATTTATCTTGTTCAGTTGGAAACTGACCTCTCAAATCTGACCCGTTAGCAGACATAGAAATAGATTGCAAGTCTTTATTCGTGCAAGAGGTGACCAAAGAGTATCTAGAATACTTTGAATAAAATTCTCCAAAAATAGACAGAGACTTTGCATAGTAAAAATCTACGGCTTTTCTACCCGTAACTTTTCCTTCTATTTCCTTCATGACATCATAAACTAAACCCGCAGCCTTTCCGTCTAATTTTTCTGGATCAACTCCGAATTCTACTCGAGCTTCTTCTAAAGTCATAGCAGGTTCATGAGAAATTTGCCTAATATCGGTAAATCCCAATTCCTGAAAATTCTTCAATGCCTGTTCAATCGTATCTGCCATTTTATTTTCTTAGAATTCTAACGCTATTCTTTACGATCACCTATAAAAAGTAAACAGTTCTCAGATTTAAAAACCTTCGTTTTCGATTGTTTAAGTCAATCGTTAGATTGAAAGCAAATTAAATTTTAGGTAATTTTACCTATGGTCACTACCACAATAACAATCTTCAACACCAATATTTGCTACATATTCTTTAGAAAATCTCTCAATTCTAGAGTCTGCAGGATAACCAACCACAGAATGATAAGCTATATAGGCACAAGCATCTCTTCCAATAATCAATCTTCGACCTTCGACTATTTTTGTTCCGCCATTTAAGTCTATATTAAACCTATGATGATTAAAATTATAACTAACTTTCACTTCTCCAATCTCTACATTCTCTCCCAAAACTTCTCTAGCAACTTGTCTAAATTCTCCTTCAATCAAATCTGTAACCTGCCGAGATCTTTCGTCGAATCCAGCCCAAACGTCCCTCTCCAAGTCTTTTCTTCTCTGATAATCCAATTCTAAACCACTCAATTGTTCTCCAATATGTGTATCCATAAAAAAACTTTAAGAAAGAAGTTTTTAAGTATTTATATAGTAAAAATATCACAAGAAAAATATTTGGCAAAGCCAAAGCAAATTAAATTCTTCGCTTCAGTGTCGTTGTGAAACATGACGGACGAACAAAACACTCTGCAAGATACAATTCCCTAACTAGCGACAGAGTATTTCGTGAGCAGATATAAGAAACTAAAGAATTTAATTTGCAATAAAATAATTTTTTCCTCAGAAAAACAAAAATATTCTTTTGATTTTCTGCTCCGAAGAGCTGACTCCGGCGAAGGAAAACTTTTCTTCCCAAGAAAAGTAAGCCTATTGATTTTCTGCAAGGCCCTTTCTTTCTCTAATCTGCTTAATTACTCTTTGCTGTAATTCATTCGGCATTCTTTCGAAAGTCTGATCGAGTAGGCTAGAAACGCCCCTGCCACCAGTACAAGATCTTAAGTCAGAACTCCAACCAATCATTTCAGCTACAGGTAATCTTGCCTTGATGAATGAAACAATTCCCTCTTGTCTAGCGTCAATCATTTGCCCTCTCTTTTGTGTAACTAACTTTGAAACTTCGCCCATAAATTCAGTAGGAATTTCAATAACGTGAACTTGAACGGGTTCAAACAAAACTGGAGAAGCATTCTTGAATGCAGCTTGTAAACCTTCTCTAATTGCAGGATAAACTTGAGCTGGACCCCTATGGATTGCATCTTCATGTAATTTCATATCAACTAAGGAAACCTTCAATTTTTGACATGGTTCTCTTGAAAGCGGACCTGCCTTCATAACCATTTCAAATGAATCTAGGATTAGCTCTATAACTTCCCCAATATGAACTTCGCCCTTGGTTTTATCGAGGAATACGCTTCCTAAGAAAATATCCCTATATTGTCTTGTTTCATCATGGCTGATACCTAATGCTAACAAACTCTTAATTAGATTTTCATCTTTCTTTTCTTTCTTAATTCTTCCTTCTGATAATTCGCCTCTTTCAATAGCCATGGCTACATTTTCTTCTAAAGGTTCAACAGTCATATAAAATGCATTGTGTCTGTTTGGAGATTTTCCCTCAGTTGGACCAGAATTCTTCAAAACAGTCTCTCGATAAACTACAATAGGATTAGAAGTTTTGATTTCTACACCTTTTTCTGTTTTAATTCTATTTTCAACAATTTCTAAATGTAACTCACCCATACCAGACATAAGATTTTCTCCAGTTTCTTCGTTAATTTCAATCTTGATAGATGGATCTTCCTTAGCTACTTTTCTTAATACTTCAACTAGTTTTGGCAAGTCAGCAGCTTTTTCTACAGTAATAGATTTTGTAATAACTGGTTGGAAAATATGCTTAATTTCTTCAAATGGAGTTTGTGGTTCTCTTGTTAATGTTTCTCCAACTTCAGAAATAATACCTGCAACCGCAAAAACATTTCCAGCACCAGCTTCTTCTACCTGCTCTGGTCTAATACCATCATAAACTAAAACCTGTTGTACTCTCTGTTTCTTTTTTGCTAGATTTAACCATAATTCATCTCCAACGTGAATTGTTCCAGAAAAACATCTTCCCGCAGAAATCTCTTTTCCTGAACGAGGTTCAATAACAATTCGAGTAATAACGAACGAAGGTTCACCCTTATCATCACATGCTAATAATTGCTTTCCGAATTCAGATTCGATATCTCCCTTCCAAACTCTTCCAATTCTATATTTTTGAGCATCGAGTGGAGAAGGCAAATGAGTAACTACAACATCTAACATTACTTCGAATAAAGATGCATTTTTCAAAGCCCATTCTTTTCTAAATTCTTCAGTTAAAGTCTCATCATAAATCTTGTAGATATCAGCAAAAGTAATTTTTTTCTTTATCATAAAAGGAACTGTTAAAGCCCAATTGTCTCTTGCAGAACCAAATGCTACAGAACCATCAGCAACATTAACTTGCCATTTCTGTTTGAACTCAGGTTCGGCAATATTTGCAATTAAAGTATTAAATTCATCGATAATCTTTTTGAATTTTTCCTGCATTTGTTGAGGTGTAACCTTCAATTCTTTAATTAATCTGTCTACTTTGTTAATAAATAAAACTGGTTTTACTCTTTCTCTTAAAGCTTGCTTTAATACTGTTTCAGTTTGAGGCATGATACCTTCCGAAGCACAAGCAAGAACAACCGTTCCATCGATAGCTCTCATAGCTCTTGTAACATTACCTGAGAAATCAACGTGACCAGGAGTATCAATTAAATTAACTAAATATTCTTCTCCATTAAATGAGTGAACCATAGATACATTAGCAGCATCAACAGTCATTAATCTTTCCTGTTCATCTGCATGTTGCCATGTTGCCATACCGGCTTCTAAATCACCCGCAGACTTGTTTGACATTTTACCAGCAGCAGCTAACAAATTATCTGTGAACGCTGTTTTACCGTGATGAATATGTGCAGAGGTAGCGATGTTTCTAATATTTTTTTGAATCTTAATGATTCTTTTGATCTTATCAAAATTCTTTTCTTCTGTAGCCATTTTAGTATTTTAAATTAATTTTTAAAACGGATAATGAAACATCCAAAGATGTTACTTTAGCCATAAAATCTATTCATAAAGAGGCTTTATAAATATTTGCGTCCAGCCTCCCTGATTTAACGACGAGGAAACATAAAGAACAAAAGATAATGCAAAAAATTAAACTAAAGAATAGTATCTATTAAAAATAAATTATAAATTAAAATTAACGTGCAGCGTCTGCTTGCTTTTCCATATCATTCTTCTTTGTAATAGAATAACTTTCACCAGCATTATTAGATGCAGCGATTAATTCTTTAGCCAAAGATTCTGTTATTGTTAATTTCTTATTGAATGCTTTATCATAAGCACCGTTAACGATAAATCTTAATGTTAAATTCAATCTTCTTCTTGGAGAAACGTCAACAGCTTGAGGATATCTCGCACCACCATATTCAATAGCAGTAACTTCGTCTCTTGGAGCCGCATTCTCAATAGCCTTTACCAAAACAGCAATAGGATTTTTTCCAGTTTGTTTCTCAATTATTTTGAAAGCATCGATAACAATCATAGTTGTTTTTTGTTGTTTACCTGAAATCCAATTTGTAATAATTCTATGCTTTTTACCCCTACTTCCAGGAACTTGTAGCAAATTGATAACTCTTTCAATAACATTAACCTTTGTCTTAGCTTGGTCATATTTGATTCTACCATGTGACTTCAATAAAAGCTTGTCATCCAAATTGATAACTTTCTTCAGTCCAGGTTCTTCTACCTTTACTTCGGAAATGTCCCAAAGACCAAAAAGTTTCATATTTACCATTATCTTCTACCCTTCTCGATCTTACCCTTCCATAATCTTCTTAATGGCTGATCATTTACTTTAATAACTTGGAATCGTACACCAGATAAATCTCCTTTTGTCTTACCCATCTTACCCCCAATCTTCTCGATGATAACTTCGTCATGTTCGTCAATGAATTTTTGAGCTAGATTCCCAGGAATAAACGCACCGATAGGTTTACCTGTTTTTGTTAACTGAACCTTACAACATTTTCTCATAGCAGAGTTTGGCTGCTTAGCTTCTAATTGAAACTTATTTACAACAATACCTTTAGCTTGAGAAGATCTACCAATAACTGCATACTTCAAAGTAATACCCAACTTTTTCTTTCTGAATCGTTTGTGATTCATCTGTTGTTTCTTTCTTTGATTTCTTAATTTTCTTGCGTTCATCAATCCCATGTTAATTCCTCGAAATGTCCATTTATAAACATTTTTGTTTTATAATTATTATAAAAAACAAATAGCGTCTATTTGTTTATATTTAAGGCCTCAGCAGAGGTCACCTCCTCAGAGGTTCTCGCACTCCCGACGAGTGTCCCAGTACGGGATAAAGATTACGTTATGCAATCTTAAATTCTTTTATTCCGAATGTTCTTTCCAATACCGCTGCGAGTTCCTTTTCTTTAACCCTGTCTCTTCCAATCAAAATTGCTTTGCTCTCTCGGCTTCCAGAAAGGGTAGCAATACCATCTACCAAATCAAATCCTGTAAATTCTATCGGAGCAACAACTTCGATTAAGAAATTTTTAACTGCATTGAATAAGTCTTGATCTAAGTCCGCTTCATTCGGCATTGCTACGATTTTGATTTTTCTACCTAGTGTTTCTGCTATATGTTTAACATTTTCGCCATTTCTTCCAACAGCAGACATAACTAATTTTTTAGGAACTGCAAAATAAATAGTATTATTATAAACAAAACAATCAGTAGTGGAAACACGAGAAATTCTCTCGAATAGATTAATATATCTCATCAACTGCATATCAATTGTTTTTGCTACCATTTTATAAATCTCCGAAGGAGTTTATAAGGTAACTTAAGTTACCGCTAAAATCCTTGATGACTACGAACGAAGTAAGTAAACTGTCTTCCATTATTAATTAATTAAAAAAACCTCAGAATCAAAATCAATACCCATTTCTCTAGTAATATCGACTTTATTTTTAAGAACTTCAAACTCGACACCAGCATCTTCTAATTGTTTAATTGTTTCTTCTCTTGTATCTCTCGCAACAAAAACTCGAGAAGCTTTCTTTAACTTTTTAGCTCTAGCTAACTTCAAAACTTGTTTAATTCCAAAAACTACATTTCCTTTTTTATCTGCTTCAACTAAATCTCTTAAGCTCATACTAAATCCCATTTTAGAAGGTATTTAAACTTTATTATTTTGTAGAAAGTGTTTTAGTAGGTTTTCCGACGGAAAAGTCTACTCGAGTGTAAATCTTCTTTTAAAATCACGCATATATTTTAAAACTTCGCCCGCCCAAAGATTACTAACTAAAACCTTTAAGTATATCTCAGGAGAAGTCGTCGGATGGCCATCAAACAAAGAGTTTTCTAAATCTCCTACAGAGTCAAACTTTTTACCTCGACTATAATCGGATCTAGGATCAAAATAAAAAACTAAATTTTGCTTTGAAAAAACAATATAAGCATCTTGACTGCAAGAAACTTTTGCATACCACTCAGAGTTTAGATGTGCATTTTCATATCCCGAAGAACCCCATTTTTTTCCAGCCAGGGAATTTAAGGGAGAATTTAAAGGAACACCTACGAGCATAAAAGAATAGTCTCTTCCCCTTTTAGGATCTGCAAGCACATTAGGATTAACTATATCTCCACTTAAAATTTGTAAAAATTGCTCTCTAGAAACATCTATGTTCAAATCCGGATTAAAAAATCCGGCAGTCTTCTTTCTATATTCTCTTCTAGCGAAATATTCCTTAAGCATGCTCTACCTCAACAGTGTATTGAATCCCCAAGTCTTCTAAAAATCTTTCTGAGACCAATTTTACTCTTTCTACTTCTAACCCAAAATCCTGATGTAGTTCAATTTTATTTCTCCGTATAGTTTTTGGAAAATATGTCAGACAAACCCTGCCAATGCGAGCTAAACCGTCATCATTAGCAACTAAAATGTTAAGCGTTTCTCCCAAGACTTCAGGAGAGTCTCCTTCAGAAAGATAGTTATTATACATAAATTTAATTCCTGAAATATCATTTCCCAAACTAGTTTTTATTTCACCCTCTAATAATTTTAATAATAATGAAATTTGTTGCATTTTAATGTTTCTCCGGAGCGAACAAAATTCACCCCATCTTTTAAACATTATTGTACAGAACTTTCACTGTCTCTTTCCCCATATCTTCTCAAAAATCCCTTAGCAGAAATTTCAGCAAATGCAAAAGAAGAAAAAAGTGAAGAAACTCCCAAAGAAATCTCCAATAGATTTCTATTCATAACTCCCCCATAAATCGCCGCACCACTAACCGCACCAAGCACTACCGATTCTCCAATTGCTCTGATATAAGAACGTTCAACAGCATCAGCTTCGCTAAAATAATGCTTTGCAATAGAATGTATAAAATGTATTTCTACCATTTTGCGAAACTCCCGCAGAGTTCGCAAGGCAAAAAATGCGAAGCATTGACTGCCGCTAACTTCCCTGACAACTGCGACTGAAAGGAGTATTTGTGTGTCATAAATTTTTATAAAAAAGTCTACATTTAAATGTTGCTAAATTATTTTCTCTCAATTCTTCTATATATTTCACTAGCAATAGAATTTTTTTCGATACATTTGTCTAATAAATTTAAGTAATCTTTAACAGTAAATGTATCTCCAGAATTTACACCTATTCTTTTTAATTGTGCTTCACGAAAACTTTCATTTGCAATAACCCTAACTTGCAAGTTTCCATTAAATAAATTATTTAAATCCACAATTATCTCTCTTTCGATAAGAGTGGGCAAACCTTTTCCAAGAAATAGAGGATATCTTTCTTTGGGAAATCCACTAAGAGGATAGTAATGCCCCATTTGCCAAACATTTTTATCGCGTTCATCAAATCCAATACTGCCCATATATAGGGGAGTATAAGAATTATCAATAGGAATTCTTGCAACAAATCTTCCTACTTTACCCCTTTTATTGATAAGAGTATTATAAATAAATGGTTCATCTTCACATATAAAAATCCCTTTAAAATTATCTGCCAATTTTGTTGCCTTCATTTTATTTTTTCTACTACAAAATATTTTTTAAATTTATGGAAATCGATGATGCGTAGAACATAAACCAATGCACACTCTCGCTGCATATACTTGATCTACTTCTCCAGCAAACCTCCTATAAGGTAAATCTTGAGCCATAACCAATGCCGCAACTTTAGTATCTAAAGAAAGTTCAGAAATAGAGACAGGGCAAATAGTAATCTTACTCTGTTGATATACTAACATTCTTTGATATCTTTCTTGTACTTGCTCTTCTGAAAATCTTTTTACCATTTTATAGGCTCTCCCAGAATCCTACTAGCGCTGCTCTTTCAGTGGGAGTAGGCAGAACATAGCTATGATCGCCGTTGTCTCGTTCTTTAACGCAATACATAATTCCTTGTTCAACAAGAAAATCGGTCTGCTTTTTTATAGCCTCATAAAGAACCGTATTTTTTTCATAATCTCGTTCATCAGGTAACTCCCTAACAAGAGCACCATAAATTTCACGTCGAGTCACCACTTTCCGTCCTAAGAAATCACTATGTTGTTCAAAACTAAACTTAAAAAAAGATTCCAATATTGATTTATTTAATGCTTCGTCTTGTTCTTCTGTCATTTTATTTTCATCACACTCTTAGAATTATTTTCTTACTTCTTTTTCGTTGTCTTTTGTTCAGACAATGGCCCAGTTACTTTTACAAGTAATCCTGGTAGGCCAGTACCAACTGGAACTGGTTGATTTAATATAATATTTTCAATAACGGAAGCCATCTTGTCTTTCTTTCCTGTTCTCGACGCATTTACGAAATGTTTAACTGGAGTTTCAAATGATGCTCTTGCAAGTACAGAAGATTTATCGGAGATAATACCAACTCTTGTAACTCCCTTAACAATTCCTGAAGAAGTCATAGCATCAGAAACAAGTTGTAAGTGGCTTTGGTTAATATCTAAACCCTGTGAAACCAAAACTTTGTTAATTTCATTAATGATTGCTTGTCTTGCAGCCTCAATACCAAGTAAAGATGCAATTTCGTGTAAATCGTTTGTTGATACTTTCTCAGGATTTACTCCCTTGAATAATAAAATATCTTTTAAGTTCGTACCAGCAGTTAAAACAACATAATTAGCGTCTCTCTTTACTACCAAAACATTCTCTATTCCTTTAACACCGGAGATAATTGTATCCTTGACTCTTTGTTTAAATTTGAAAATAGTCTTGAAATCACTTTCGCCTAAGTCGAATACAATTGAACTATCGCCTTTCTTCTTAGCGCTTAATCCTTTTTCATCTAAAACTTCAACAACCTTTTCTAATCCCATATGTACATTCTTCAAAGAGCCCATATCAATAAGAACTTCTACTTTTTTACTTCCAAAGTCTACATTAATCTCACTCATAATTTCTCTTAACTTAACTTCTTTGATTTTTTCAGCAATTACTCTAGAATCTTTTTCGTTGTTGTGATCTTTATCTAAATATATCTCCATCGTAGGTGTTGAAGGTTTCTTTCTTGCATCTAAAATTTCAATAAGTCTTGGAAGACCTTGGGTAACTTCCATTTCAGCGACACCGGCGGAGTGGAATGTTCTAAGAACCATCTGAGTAGAAGATTCGCCGAATGATTGAGCAGTAACAATACCAATTGCTTCTCCGGGAGCCAACTTCTTTCCCGTATGCAAAGCAGATACATCTAATCCATTTCCACCAAACATAAATTGAACTATTCCAGCATTAGCATCTCTTACAGTCCCATCATATTCAACAATGAAATCTTGTAATGCAGAAACGAGTCTTCTGTATAAATAACCAGATTTTGGTGTTCTAAGAGCAGTATCCATCATAGCGTCTCTTCCGGTCATACCACCAAAGAAAAATTCATCAGGTCTTAAACCTGTTATGAATGAGTTCTTAATGAAACCGCCAGCAGAAGGACTTAAATCTCCCTTCTTGAAACAGCTTAAAGATCTTCCAGTGTAACCAAAATTAACTCTGTGACCTTTCATAACCTGCTGACCAACAAGACAAGCAATCTGAGTGATATTCAACATGCTACCTCTTGCTTTAGCCGAAATCATTTTATTAACTAAGTTATCTTTTGGAAAATGCTCTTTGACATATTTACCAGTATTAGTTCTAACTTCATTTAACACTTGAATAATCTTTATTTCTCTAGTCTGTTCAGCAGTCTTACCTGGAATTATTTCCAAAGATTTATTATAGTAAGAAGCAATAATATCTTCTGTTTTCTTATTTGCAACTTCAATCATTCTTGCTGTTTCTTTCTTAATGTCTGCAGATACATCCAAGTCAGCAATAGACATTGTGAAACCATTTCTAGATAAGAAAGTCATACCTAAAGTATAAACATCTTTTAAAACATCAATAGTTCTATCTCTTCCAATTTCTTTGTCCAATCTCTTAATATCATCGCCTTCTTCAGTAATAAATCCTTCAGATCTAATTCTAGAATTTTTCAATTCTTCAGGTAATGCATTCTCAAATAATTCTCTGCCAGATACTTTCTTTGCAGAATTAAATAATTTTAATCCAGAAGAATAGACTAATTGCATAGCTTCATCTCTGTCAAGTTCCTGTTCTGCCATAACGTAATTACCTGTTAAAGCGTCATCAGTACAACCATATAAGTTTGTATTATTCTTTGGAGAAATAAGATTTTGTTTAACGTTCAATAAACATTCAGCTTCAGCTCTTGCTTCTTCAGTTTGTGGAGCGTGGATATTCATTTCGTCACCATCAAAATCAGCGTTATAGGGGAAACAAACAGCCGGATGCATTCTAAAAGTCTTGTGTGGTAAAACTCTAACATTATGTGCCATCAAAGAAGCTCTATGTAAGGACGGATGTCTATTGAATAAAACAATATCTCCATCAATCAAATGTCTTTCAACAGTATACCCTGGTTCAATTTCTTTTGCTAAATCTTCTTTCAATTCTTTAGAAATTCTTTTTCTTTTTCCATCAGGTCTAATAATATAATTTGCAGCAGGATAACCTTCAGCTAAAACTAATCTTCTCATTTTTTCAATATTTAATGTAGTAACCTTTTCAGCAACAGTTAAAATAGTTGCAACTTCGAATGGAACACCAACTTCGTTCAACTTTAAATACGGATCTGGAGAGATAACAGTTCTTGCAGAGAAATTAACTCTCTTACCTGCTAAATTCTTTCTAATACGTCCTTCTTTACCTTTGATTCTTTCGTTGATTGTCTTCAATGGTTGACCACTTCTATGTCTTGCAGGTGGAATCTTTGCAACTGAATTATCAAAGAATGTAGTAATATGATATTGTAATAAATCCCATAAATCTTCAATAATAACTTCTGGTGCACCAGCGTTTAAGTTTTCCCAAAGTCTTTGATTTGCTCTGATAATATCAGATAACTTATGAGTTAAATCGTCTTCGCTTCTTTCGCCAGATTCTAAAGTAATAGAAGGTCTAACTGTTACTGGAGGAACTAATAAATAAGTTAATACTGACCATTCAGGTCTTAATGTTTTTGGATTGATACCAATTAATTTTAGTTCTTCATCTGGAATTTTTGCTAATCTTTCCCTAATCTCGGATGGGAAAATTCTTCTTTTACCAACAAGGAATTGAGATGGTTTTTCAAATTTAGGTTTTTCTTGAACAATACTACAATGAGGACATTTCTTTGCTTCCTTTGCTTTCTTCAATCTTGTCTTTAAATCTTTCTTTGCATCTTCATCACTTAATAATAATTTTCCACAAGCTTCACAAGTTGTTCTCATAACTAACTCGCAAATTTGAATATATTTTATATGTAAAACAGGTCTAGCTAATTCAATCATACCCGGATGACCTAAACATTCTTTCAAGTGACCACCACAAGTTCTACATCTCACTCCAGGATCAATAGCGCCCAATCTTAAATCCATTAAACCACCATCAACGGGATAACCATCAACATCATATAATTCCGGAGTTACAATCTTTGCAACAGACATTTTTTTAATCTGTTCAGGACTACATAAGCTAAACTTAATCGCACTAATTTGTTTTTTTATTGGTTTTAACATTTTATTGATCGTATTTGTTCTTTAGTTCAAATTTAGTTAATAAATGCATGCCTTGTAATTCTTCTAATAATAATTTGAATGCATAAGATAATTCTACAGGTTCAATTTTATTAGATTGACACATTGGACAAACTTGTTTATCTCTGATTTTATCGTCGGTTGCAAGAGAACCACATCTTTCACAGATATGCAATACAACTTTATCAGAGTCATATCTTTCTTTCAATAATAATGATGCTCCGTGTGCAACTAATGCTTGCTGCTCCATTTCTCCAAGTCTCAAACCACCGCCTCTTGATCTTCCTTCAATTGGTTGTCTTGTTAATAATGCAATCTTACCAGACGCTCTCGCATGTAATAAATTCTTTACCATTCTTCCTAACTTCAAGTAGTACATGTTACCTACAAAAATCTTTACAGGTAATCTCTGTCCGGTAACTCCATGATATAAAACCTCTTTACCATCATATCTAAATCCTAATTTTTTCAAGTTATTTTCTAAACTGTCTAATTCTTCTCCAGCAAATGCAGAAGCATCTCTAACAACACCAGATAATGCAGCAACTTTTCCCGCCATCATTTCTAATAAGTAACCGACAGTCATACGAGAGGGAATACCGTGTGGATTGAAAAGTAAATCTGGTCTAACTCCGTTTGCTGTAAATGGAACATCGAGTTCAGGTGCAATAAATCCAATAACTCCCTTCTGACCATGAGGTGTTGCAAACTTATCTCCAATCTCAGGTTTTCTTAAATCTCTCATTCTAACTTGAACTAATTTATTACCATCACCATCTAAGGTGATAAATACCCCATCAACAATTCCAGTTTCTTCCTGTCTAACTGCTGTAGAATTTTCTTTCTTTGTTTGGATAGAAATTTCTCTTGCTTCAGATAAAAATTTAGGTGGAGAAGTTTTACCAATAACAACATCGCCTTCTTTCATATCAGCTTCAGGATATGCAATACCATCATCTTCTAAATAATTGTATGAAGTTTCCATTCTATAGCCAGAAACATCTTTCTCAGGAATACAAATTTCGTCTTTTAATCTTCCTGCATAATTCAATTCTACAGAAGTATATGGTCTGAAATACGAACTTCGTGCAAGTCCTCTATCAACAGAACCTTGATTCAGTACAACTGCGTCTTCAATATTATAACCATCGTAAGGCATAACAGCTACAATAACGTTTTGTCCAGCAGGATAAATATTCAAAGTGTCGTATGTAAAACTTCTTGCCAATGGCTTCTGAGGATAGTGCAAAATAGAAACATTAGTATCAATTCTTACAGCATAATTAGCTGCATAAATACCTAAAGACTGTGTTTGAGTCTTACTACCTCTTAACAATCTTGGCGCCTGATCGTGATTTGCATACGGAACAATAGAAGTGATAACTCCTAAACATGCAATTGGATCGACTTCAACATAATCATGTTCTTTTGTAACTTCTTCGTTATATAACGAAACATAACAATTATCTTCTTCGGAAGCATCCAAATACTCGATAATTCCTTGTTCAACTAAATTATTCCAAGTCAAAGTACCAGACTCAACCAACTTCAAGTGTTCATCTTTTAATCTAGAAATTCCATTATCGACTACAATTAAAGGCCTTAACACTCTTCCAACTTCGGTAGACATAAAAACTGCGCCTAAGAAAGCATCATATTTAAAACTCATCTCAATAGGTAAATTCCCTTTTCTTCTTCTTTCTCTTACTCCAGATACAAATTCCTTTCCATTTTGAACAACACCAACAAATCTACCATTTAAGAAAACATCGACGCCATCAGTACCTTCTCTAACCATCTTTTCTTCTAGTAAAACTTTCACAATTTTTTCTTCAGGAACAATACATCTTGTAGACACCCTAGCCAACATTGCTAAGTTCTTTCTTAAACCAATTTCAGTACCTTCTGGAGTTTCAACAGGACAGAATCTTCCGTAATGAGTTGGATGAACTGTTCTTGCTGCAAAGTTTTCTTGTTCTCCAGGTAATGTGGAAACAACTTTTTGTAACTGTGACATCATAGATAAAAAATTATCTTTCTTCATATTCTGTGTAACACCAGTTCTTTCACCAATCCAAGAACCAGTAGCAATAGCGGATTCAATTCTATGAGAGAATAATGTAGACTTAGCAATTGTCTTTATTGAATAGAAATTTCTTCTTTTAACTGTTTTTTGTAAAGAATGTTGAACTTCTCTTACTAATATGTTTAAATTAACTCTAAATAAATCAGCTAACAAATCTCCAGATAATCTAACTCTCTTGTTAGCGTAATGATCTTTATCTGTTAAAGAATCTTCGGGGTGATCTTTAGAAATATAAAATTGCTTAAGCAATTTACAAAGTGTTTTTGCTTTTTCAATCCTAGCATTCTTGTCTAAACCTACATGAGGTAACAAATATGAATCTATTCTTTGTTTTGTTCTATCCAAAACTTCTTTCTTTGTTCCTTGTAGAGAAGTTAGTTCAGCAATCTTCATCAAAGCCTCTTCAGAATCACCTAAAGACGCATATTCGTATAAGTTTACAAGCAAACCATCAGATTGTTTACCAATCATTTTGGATATTTCAGCTTCGGAAACCATTCCTAATGCTTTAAGCAAAACCATTACTGGAATCTTTCTAAACCGGGAAAATGAAATTTCCAAGATACCTTCTTTGCTTTCGTTAATTGAAATAGGAATTTTATAAGCTCCTCTTTGAGAGAATAATCTTAAAACGAATCCTTTTACCTTCTGATTTTCTAAGAATGCTTGATTAGATGCTAAATCTTCAGCCATAACCAAAATTCTTTCATTTCCATTAACAATAAAATATCCGCCAGAATCTGCAGGATCAACATATCTGTCTGTTAATTCTTGCTTTGTTAAACCATGTAAGTTACATACATTACTCTTTACAATAATAGGGATTCTACCTAACTGAACTTCCGCAGTTTCGACTTGCCCTTCATATCTAATAGTCAATTCCATCTTAATAGGTGCAGAGTATGTTAATCCACGTAATCTTGCTTCAGAAGGGCTAATTAAGCTAATTGAACCATCTGCTTCAACAATATTTGGTTTTTCAACAGTAATTTTTCCGAGTCTTATCTCAAAATCTTCTTTTGGCATTGTTTCGTTAATTTCATTAATGATTTCCTGCATTCTATTTTCAATAAAATCATTAAAAGAAGTAATATTTGACTCAACAATCGAATGATTCTTCAAAAATTCTTTAACAAGCGTATGCTTTCTATCGACTGTAACTGATTTTGTAGCAACCATATTTAAACAACAACTCTAAAATAATCTTCACTGCCCTCTTCAGTTTTTCTTTCAATTTTTATTACTTCACCCAATTGAGGATTTAAGTCAAAAATAGAGGGATCTTCTTTAGAAATTTTAGGCAGCTGTGCCAAAGAAATATTGTATTTTACAAGTAGTTTACTTACCTCGTCTTGTTTGAGTCTTGTTTGTTTTGGTTGGAGAATGTGCATACTAAATACTATTAATATTTTAGATGAAAACATTAAAAAAAGTTGCCTTTTAAATGTTTCGTTTTTGTTATTTTAAAGTAGTTTTCTCTTTTTAGACGTAAAACACTAACGAATAAAAATGATAATAAAAGAATATTCGTAAAATTGAAAAATACCAAACTTTTTTAAATCAACCTTTACCAGGTAAATAATAAATGATGGCCTCGTAGCTCAGCCTGGTCAGAGTACCGGACTCTTAATCCGGGTGTCGGGGGTTCAAATCCCCTCGGGGTCATTTATATTTTTGGGTCTTTGAACCCTTTCGCGTTTCACGCTCAAGCCTCCGATTCGCTTCGACAGGGGTATCAAATCCGGAGCAAAATGCACCTCATAAAAAAGTCCTAAATTTTATCCATCGTTTGAACACGCGATAAGTCTAGAACAAACAAAACGCTTTGAGTAAAAACAAAAGCAATAAGAATTTAGTTTGTAAAATACATTTTGTGAGTAAACCCCGCTAGAGTCGTTTAATACAAAATTAGTATTATCGTAATTCAATCAATTCTTTAATAGCTTCAATGTGTTCTGCAATTTGCAAACCACGCTTTGTTAATTTGATAATCTTTATTCTTCCTTTCTTTTCAAATCCAACTAAACCTAGGTCTTCTAGAATCTGTAAAATTTTAACTGCATGAGAATATGTGCAATCTACTTCTTTTGCTAAGACAGATCCATATTTTGCTTTATTCATTTTCTTCAAAGCTATCAGCATCATTGCCGGTTTTCTTCTGAAAAACAAATCAAAGT
>JBAXEZ010000007.1:0-22621 GCA_037140195.1 archaeon | reverse complement strand
TACTCCTACAGGCGGGACAAATGTTCCATTTGTTGTAAATTTGTGAACCGTATAAAGTCCATCGGTAGTAATTGTTCCGCCAGTTCCGTCAAGATAACTAGTAGAAATAGAATTCATCAAGCTCCCATTAGAATAATAAACATTCAATGTTGCATTCTTTAATCCGCCAGAATCTGAAAGATTCGCAGTTAAATTAATATTTGTACTTGAACTATTAAAATAATTAATTGGAGAAATTAAATTAGTAAATGGAAAAATATTGTCCAAATAAATTGTTCTCGTAGCAGTAGAGAAATTTGTTCCAGAAGTATTTGTTATTGTTATATTAAGATAATAAGTGCCTTGTAAATTAGTAAAATTGATTCCTCTTTCTGTCGTTGTAGAATTAACAATTCCTGAAGAATTGTATAAATTAATATAAAATGAAGCTACTGTGGATTCATCTGCAAAAGTAAAATTTGCAAAAATCCAATTCTGAGAAAGAATTCCGAGAGTAGTATCTTCTGTAAAACTAATAGAAGGAGTTAAATATTTAATTATTACAACACCTGATCCTCCATTTCCTGCGGGTTCGCTAATCCAATCTGCACCACCGCCTCCGCCCAAACCATTAGTCCCATTTCCTGCGAGAACAAAACCATCATAGTTTCCATTTCCTCCGCCACCTAAACCTCCAAGCGCTGTTCCGTAAGTTCTTGCGTATCCACCGCTACCTCCATAATAAGTCGGAGTTCCATTTATTGAATATTGTAAACCATTTGCACCATCATTTCCACTAAATGAAGCAGCTACACCACCAGCACCGCCAGTAGCTTTTAAATTATCAAATGTAGATGAACTGCCAGATTGCCCCCTTACTTGAGTAGAAGAACCCGGTTCACCCAAACCACCTGCACCAACGACCACAGAATAAGATCCGCCTGGAATAGCATGACTATTTTCGTAAACAATTCCACCGCCTTGACCTCCGCCGCCTGCAAATTCTCCGCCACCACCTCCACCTCCGACAAGTAAAACTTCAACTTTTGAAATACTCACAGGAGGAACAAATGTTCCGTTTGATAAAAATGTATGAACGGTATAAAGTCCGTCATGAGTTATTGTCCCGCCAGTTCCGTCTGCCAAAACATTCGTATATAAAAATAAAGAAAATAAAATTCCTAAAAATAAAAATTTATTTAGTATCGCCCCTTCTTTTACCATCTTTATTTTTTCTTTAAAACCTCCTTTATTAAATCTTCAATCTCTTCAGAGATATCTCTTCCGTCTATAATGCACTTTATTTTAAACTTTTTCCAAAGTTCCTCTTCAATCTTCAGACTCGTAGTTTTTCTAACCATCTTATTTACAAAAGAGTAAATAGTAGTATTTAAATATATCTTTATAATATTTTAGTATTATAATATTTTAGTATTATAATATTTTAGTATTATAATATTATATAATACTATCGCAACTAATCTGCTGTTTGAAAATATATACTGGGATAACTCTCCTCCTAATTTCATATTGGCAACGTTTAAACACTACTGTTCAAAAATAAAAAGTCTTAAAAAGGCTGTTTTCTCTCTTAAAATATGGCGAAGGACCAAAAATCTAACGAAGCCAAGCCGGTAATCAATGATTTGATTTTCAAGGAATTGATTAAGAGAGGCTATTCACTCGAAGGTAAGACGCGAGTATGGAACATTGCTGATTCTAAATTATGGTATTTAACTCCTGATCAAGCCCAGGCATTCTTGGATTTAGAAAAAGACAAAGAATATCAGAAGGACATAATTGAAAAAGAAATGATGCTAATAAATGAAAATATAAATACTATTCTTGAGATGATGAACTCCAACAAGATAAACCTTATCGATTTGGGTTGTGGCGATGGTAAAAAAGCAGTAATTTTTCTAAAGAAATTAAAAACCAAGGGCGCAAAAGACACTAAAGTTAGATACTGCCCAATAGACATCAGCGGATATATGGTGGAGAAGGCACTCAATAAGGTTGCAGAAGCAGGTGTAGACGAAATTGTAAAGTTTCAGTGGAATATTTCTGATTTTGAGAATATTGAGAATATCGCATCTCTTCTAAGAACTGGTGAGTATAAGAAGAATCTTATGCTCCTTTTGGGAAACACCTTGGGAAATTTCGAGATAAATGAATTACTATATGAAGTAAGAAGTGCAATGGGCGAGGGCGATGTATTAGTTATTGGAAATGGGTTGGATAATCGAAATGCACAAGAGATACTAAAAGCGTATGATAGTCCTCACTTAGACAAATTACTTATAAAAACAGTTACTCAGTTGGGAATTCCGCACGATAAATTAAAATACGGAGTTCGATTTGCTAATTCTCGTGTAGAGATGTATTATACAATTATGGAAGGTTGCAAAATTTCTTTTCTAGGTAGGGAAGTACCCTTCGATAAAGGAGATCAAATTCTAGTAGCTGTTTCATATAAATACGCTGCAGATGATTTTAAAGCATTCTTAAAAATGTATTTTGGAAAATCAGAGATATTCGTTTCTAAAGACAAATCATACGCACTCGCTCTTTGTAAAAAATAAAAAAGAAAAGAAAAAGTAAATGATTCTAACCTAATTAAAAGTTAAAGTTTCTAGCATATTGTCCAACTATGGGTGTTTCCTTTTCTTGGTCGCTTAATGCATTAACCCAACTGAATATCCATAATACTAGGACAAACAAGTTTATAATTCCTGCAATAATCCATCCAAAGACAGGTATCCACATAAGGATTGAATTTATAACTGCGCCAATAATTGCAACAATAAAAACGACAAGAGATTGTTTTGCATAAAACATAACATATCTATCGTCTCTTTTAGCTACAAGGGCAATTACAAATCCAACAATGCTAAGAAATGCTGCTAAAAAAGCGAACAACTTTCGGTCATCACTTCCTTTTGCAACAGTTTTAGTCTGTTTTTTTGCCATAAATAATATTAAGTTTTTGAGTATATAAATCTACGGAAAATAAAAATCGAGCCCAAAAAAATTTCGCTGTTGAAGTAATTGCTGTCTTCAGACAATAAGCTAGAAAAATTACAACTGCAAAATTCTTTAACAAGAATTGAGGCTTCAGCAGAAGTCATCCTAGTGGGAAACCGAGTAGTTTGGCTTTTTGAATAAACTAAAGTAAAACCTATTCCACAAAGAGCAGACTGCGAGCAGGGACCAAGTTCTAAATAAAAAATGAGCCCACCAAGATTTGAACTTGGGACCCCCGCCTTCCTTAGAATTTCCGAGGAATTATGTTTCTAACGAAACACATTCGTATAAGAGCGGTGCTCTACCAGGCTAAGCTATGGGCTCATCTTTAGTTTCTAGAGAATTAAGCTTTTTTAAAGATTTGTTATTGATATCTAAAATCTTAAAAACTCTCTTTTTATCTTATTTTTATGTTAGTCGGAATAGTTGGCAAGCCATCATGCGGGAAATCTACTTTTTTCAAGGCAGCAACGCTTATGGATGTTCTAATTGCGGCTTATCCCTTCGCAACAATAAAACCTAACACCGGTGTAGGATACGTTAGAGTTAAATGTTTATGTAAAGAGTTTAATACAAAATGTAATCCTCGAACCGGAACTTGTAATGGCGAATTACGTTTTGTTCCAGTCGAATTAATGGATGTTGCCGGTTTAATCGAAGGAGCTTCCGAAGGAAAGGGCCTGGGTAATCAATTTTTAAACGACTTATCTAGAGCAGATGCATTTATTCATATTGTTGACGTTTCAGCAACAACTGACGCAGAAGGAAAAGAGTGCACACCAGACAAAGGAAATCCCATAAAAGATATTGCAATGCTTGAAAACGAATTGGACTTGTGGTACTTAGGAATTTTAAATAAAGTTTGGGGACCCTTAATAAGAAAACTTGCAATCGAAAAAACAGATTTAGCAAAAGCGGTTGCAAAACAATTTTCTGGTTTAAATGTAACCGAAGACGACGTAAAAGCAACAATCAGACGACTAAATCTAGATCCTCTAAAAGCAATTTCTTGGACAAATGAACAATTAAGAAATTTTGCCCATGAAATAAGACATTCAACTAAACCCATGATCATTGCAGCAAATAAAATAGATAAGCCAAGCGGAATTGAATGGTACAATAAAATAAAATCCGAATTTCCTGATTTATTAATAATTCCATGTTCTTCAGACTCAGAACTTTCTCTACGACAAGCAGCAAAAGCAGGGATGATTGATTATATTCCTGGAGAAAAAGATTTTAAGTTACATGAAGAAAAGTTAAATGATAAACAGAAAGCTGCTCTAAAAATGATTAGGGAAAATGTTTTAACAAAATATGAGTTTGGAACAG
Organism: archaeon; assembly: GCA_037140195.1. Classification (GTDB taxonomy): domain Archaea; phylum Nanobdellota; class Nanobdellia; order Pacearchaeales; family GW2011-AR1; genus CABMGO01. Next base: position 18,286 of record JBAXEZ010000007.1, on the reverse strand, counting down.
GAGTACAAGAACTCTTAGATCAAACTGTTTTTAAATTATTAAAATATATAGCGGTTTTCCCAGCTGGCGCGCATAAGTTAGCAGATTCAAAAGGAAATATTTTACCCGATTGTTTTTTAGTTCCTCAAGGAACAACCGCATTAGATTTTGCGTTTAGGCTCCATACAGATTTGGGAAATAATTTTGTGAAAGCTATTGACGCAAAAACAAAGCAAGCTGTAGGAAAAGAACACGTTTTGAAACATCGCGATGGAATAGAAATAATTACGAGATGAAACTATTTTCTAGATTTTTCTGTATAATTCTAATGATTCCATTAATCTCTGCATCAACTTCTATTAAATCTCCATCAGTAATCGCTCTTGTAGCATTTTCTGTTCCAACTATACATGGCTTTCTCATCTCTCTACTGATAATTGCTGCATGACAAGTTATTCCTCCTTCGTCAGTAACAATTGCAGAAGCCTTATTCATTATGGGAACAAATTCTGGGCGAGTCATAGAGCTTACTAGGATATCTCCCTGGTTTATTTTATAAAAATCTTTCTCATCAAAAATTATTTTTGCAGTTCCAATAACTCTACCTTTAGATGCAATTTTGCCCGTAATAGAATTATCCAACTCCGGAAATATTAGAATTTGTAGTAAATTTTTACTAGAAATATAGTCTGCATAAGACATTTGCTGTCCAGCATGATTAAAATAAACTAAAAAGCCATTTTTTCTTTTTTGAAGTATTTTGGAATATAAGTCTATTTTATATAAGCCTGTTTTGAAATCAGAATAGGTACTATAGATAATATCTTGCTTTTCTATATTATGCCTACTAAGTAATTCTCTTACAGCGTTTGTCAATAATGTTATCAGTTTGAAAAATAATTCCTTTCTGGAATCTCTAATATAAATTGATTCTTTACTAAAATTAAATAATGCTTTTAGTTTTAAATCATTCAAAGAATTAAAATATGCACTGACAGAATTTTTATTCTTCATTAGCTGTCCTTCAAATTCTATTATCTCCTCTTTTATTCTGGTGAGGCTCTTATTTTTTAATATAGAATCTAATAGTTTAGACTCGACTTCTTCTAAAAATGGAGCACGAATATAATCGCACAAAAGCCACTGGACAGAATAGTTATTTTTAGACTCAATATAATCAAGGATTTCTTTATTTAATCTATGTATAAAAGTTTCAAATGAAACTATGTTTAGATTTTCTATAAATTGATTAAATTTTATTTCATCTTCTATATATCCTTTTATTATTTCTTCATCTAACGCTTCACAAAATAGAGTGAGTGTTTGCGCATCATATAATTTATTAAACAAAAAAATAATAGTTTCTTTGATTTTGTCTTGTGACATATTAGCTAGTTTTTCTGGAGGGTTATTTTTATATAACTCTCTGATTTCTTCGCTTAACTTATTCAATTCTTCAAATATCTCCAAATCTCCATTTATAAACTTCTCAAGTATTTCCTTTGTAGACATTTGATATTTCTTAAAATTAAAAAATGAAATTCCACTTTTCTCTCCAAAAGCAACTATTGCTGATTTAAAATCTGTAGAATAATATTTTTTGTATTTATCAGAAAAAAGACCAATAAACCCCGTTCCATAAGTCAGTGGAGAAAAGTTACCCTCCTGTTTTGTTAACTTTTCATTAGCGTGTTCCTCTGTAAATTTAGTATGTAATTCCATTTTATATGTATGCACAGAAGCTTTCAAGACTTTTGATAGGTATTATCCCTCCTCTTGTGTTTAATTTTGAGGGATTAACATGAAAGACTCTTTTTGGAATTCCAGTATATCTAGCCACCTGACAAATTTCTTCGTCATCATCGATAAATGAATCAAGTGAGTATTCGCGTGACTGCAGATATTCGCCAAGTTTATACCAAGTATCTTGTTTTTTCTTAGAGGCATTTAATCCAAATTGCCCCATGGCTGGAATAATTAACTCGTCTTGAAAATATTGTCTTATTCCTGCAACTTTAAGTGGTAAGTTTATTGTATTATAATCTCCTCCAGAAAAACATCCAATCAGGGCACCACCATCTCTCAATTTTTTTAGCATATCTGTAACTGATTCTTTTAAGTGAACTGTTAAGTCTCCATTACGTACTGCATCCGCTTCAGCAGCTAAATATCTCAAAATCCAGTTACCATATTGTTTGTTTAGATCTAATAACTCTGGCTGAATAGATTTATAGATATCATCCGTTTCTATCGCAGAAGGAAAACGGGTAGTGTTGGGTTTCAAATCTAAAAGTGTTCCATTTAAATCAAATAATATTACCTTCTCTTTAACTTGTATTCGTGTTTCGTTTGTCATTTTGTTTTTCTCCGTATCTCAAATTAGGCTTTCGCCTCGTTTGTTTTACTTATTAGTAGTAACTTATTACACATATATTAAACTTTCTTTTTAAAATAGTTACTTTTACGTAAAGTTTATAAATAATATACTTATAAGTTAAATATGACAGAAAATACAAAAATTAAGTTAGATTTGAAAGATAAGAAAATATTAGCTTTACTCGACGAGAACTCAAGAGAAACAAATAGCCAGATTGCTAAAAAGGTAGGACTATCAAAACCAGCTGTAGAATATAGAATTCAAAGACTTGAAAAGTCTGGAGCGATATTTGAATACTACACAATTATTGATTTTACAAAGCTAGGATATTCACAATATAAAATTTATTTCAGGTTTCAGAACGCTGATTTAGAAGACGAAAAAAAGATTGTAAACTATTGGATGAAAAATAAAAATGCAGTATGGGTCGCACAAATTAGAGGAAATTGGGATTTAGCCGTATCAATTCTTGCAAAATCAAATTTTCAATTCGGTGAGATTCTAAATGAGTTTATGAAAAGCTTCTCTAAATTTATTTTACAAAAAGATATTCTACTTACAGAATACTCTCCAATTTATGCAAGGAAATATATGCCTGAGGCAAAGAATAAAGAATTTGTATATGCAAGTCCTACTAAAATAACAGAACTAGACGAGGTAGACGAAAAGATTTTAGGAGAGCTCGCAATAAACGCTAGAATAAATATAGTAGACTTGTCAGAAAAGCTAAAGATAACTAGAGATGTAATAAATTATAGGCTAAAAAAATTGGTCGAAAACAAAATAATTGTACAATACAGATGTTATCTTAACTTAAATAGCGTTGGGATAAATCATTACAAGTTAATCTTAAGAACAAAAAACTTAGATGAAAAAACAGAACAGAAACTTAAAGATTATCTTTCTAAGCATAAGAAGGCAACAGCATTCCTGAAGTTAATCGGCTCATGGGATTTGGAGATGGAATTTGAAACGGAAGACGAAAACGAGCTTTATTCTATCCTAAACGAAATAAGAAAAGAGTTTTCAGAGATTATCGGAGACTTTGATATTTTAAGAATTACAGAAACATTCAAATATAACTACTTTCCTTTCTAGTCAATCAATTTAAAAATATAGTTTAATCAACAATAAAGAAGAGGCAAGATGAATTACCATATAGCAAGACTAAGGATCTCAGTATCTCGGTTTTTTCGAGGAATATTAGAATTTTTTGAAGCAGTTACATTCTACACTAAGCAGTCCTTTCTCATCATTAAAACTCATGAGAAAACACAGAGTGCGAAATATCATCTATCTAGAGCAAAGAGTAGTGTAATTTCTTCTGGAAGAGAAAATGCTTGGAACTGGAATCACAGACTCACGTCATCCGAAAGTTTTAGAATATTTGATGAAGATGTATAATTACTTTCTCATTGTTTTATACCACCGTGCAGTTTTTTCATCTTCTATAGCAAACATCTCCAACATTCCTGCATGTCCTAATTTATCCTCTGCCTTTTCGTAGTAAAGTACTGCGTCAATAAAATCTTCATTTGCTCTCCCTATACACTCCCAATACGTTATCTCTTTTTTAATAACTGGCATGTTCGCTCTTTTGGAGAGGCTATACTTCTCGCATAATTGATCTGCTAAAACTATCAAGCTTTGTGCCTTTCGAGTATTATCTCCTGCTATTTTCTCCAATCCCCCAGCACTCTTCTTAAGGACTGCAACTGCAGAATACTCTAATAAATTTGTAGTCGTACCTTCAAGAATAATTAGATTTGCTTTCTCATTTGCAGATTCTCTAAATGCTTTAGCTTTTGCAGTCCTTAATTCCGCAGCATTAATGTATCCCTCAGCCGAAAAAAAATAGGATTCTGCTTCTTGTCTTGCTAATTCTTTATTTCTTGCTTCCTCAATTTGTTCTTCAACTGTTGGTTGTTTTACTCTAGATTGATTTGGAACCGCTTGTTGCCCGTAGGCTCCCACAGCTAGTAAACTTGCTAGAACTGTAACTAAATACCTCTTCATACCCGGCAAATAACATTCTAGTATATATATTTTTCTAAAATTTTCGGTTTACAAAAATTTAAAACGTTGAAAAATCTACTTTTTTTATCATAGTCATCTTTTTTTGTAAAGATGGCAGGGTCGAAGGTTTCACGGGCCTTCGGCCCACCTTATAAAATTCTTGTAAATTTAGGAGCTACTAGTGACAAAAAACAGCGATATGTTTTATAAAGACAAAACGCATATCTATTTTATGAAAACAAACAAATTATTCGTATTTTTAGCAGGTCTATTACTTCTAGTTTCGGCTTTACAACTAACTTCTGCTTGCAAACAAAACCAATACAACGATCAAAATAGAGATTTAAGTACAAATGACGATGTAATTTTTATAATAAAAAACGTTGGTGAAGATAATTATGGAAGCACCTACTGGGAGAACGAAGATAGACATCCTACCTACGATTATAGAAATGGATACAGCTATAGAGCAACTCAAGAATATCAAGAAGATTTAAACGATAGAATTTACAGGAATACCTATGTTGAGTATGATAACTCTTACTACAATCCTAGATATAACTCTAACTATAACTCTCCAAGAGTTAATTTCCAAGATACGCCAGAATATTATTATACCTATGACAATTATATGAGGTCTTATTCAAAGCACGAATGTTATACAACTCCGCCAAGTAATAAACTGATTTACATTAAATGTCCTTAATTTTTCAATCAGGCATGTTTTAGACATTAAGTAATATTTCTTTTTAGATCAAAAGACACAAAAGACACAAAAGACAGCCGAAACAATAAAGAGGTTTATAGGCAAAGATGCTAAGAATAAAGATTATCTTAACGAAAGAGTTTAGAAAAAATTTAAAAAGGTAACTGGCTCTGTAAACTAATGACACGTGAAGAGACTGCTAAGAAGTTGTTGGCCACTGCTGACATTCGTATAAATGGAAATAGGCCCTGGGACATGCGAATTAATAATCCGAAAACGTATCAAAGAGTTCTTGCTGAAGGATCTATCGGCTTGGGAGAATCATATATGGATGGCTGGTGGGATTGCGACAGGTTAGATATTTTCTTTGAAAAACTTATCTCAGTTGATTTAGAGCGAGTAGTAAGGGGAAATTGGATTTACTTAAGAGATGCAGCTCTTGCAAAAGTTATAAATTTACAAAGTCCAAAAAGAGCCTTTGAAGTAGGTGAAAAGCATTATGATAACGGGAACGACCTTTATGCTTTAATGCTGGATCCTCGAATGGTTTATACCTGTGCATATTGGGAAGGGTTGAAAGAAGTTCCTCAAAATCTTGCAAAAGCCCAAGAGCAAAAGTTGGACTTGGTCTGTAAAAAACTCGGATTAAAAAAAGGTATGAAAGTTCTTGAAATTGGTTGTGGGTGGGGAAGTTTTATGAAATTTGCAGCCGAAAAATACGGAGTGTCAGTTGTAGGTTACACTATTTCTAAAGAACAAGTAGAGTTGGGTAAAAAAATGTGTAAGGGTTTACCCGTAGAATTTAAACTCGAGGATTACAGAAATGCTAAGAAGTCAGGAGAACAGTTCGATAGAATCGTTTCTTTAGGGATGTTTGAGCATGTGGGTTACAAGAATTATAGGGAGTATATGGAAGTTGCACATACTTGTTTAAAATCCGGAGGTTTATTTTTACTGCATACAATTGGAAATAAAGTTTCTCAAAAAATAGTTGATCCTTGGACAAATAAATATATTTTTCCAAATGGCCATCTTCCTTCCGTAAGTCAGATTACCTTTGCTGCAGAGGGGCTCTTCGATTTAGAAGATTTTCATAGTTTTGGAAGAGATTATGCGCCTACTTGCATGGCATGGAATTATAATTTTATAAAAAATTGGGATAAAATCAAGAAGATAGCAAAAGAAAATGGGGAGCCAAGATATAATGACCGGTTTTTTAGAATGTGGACTTACTGGCTTCAGATGTCCGCGGGGTCATTTACCTCTAAATTTAATAAACTTTGGCAAGTGGTTTTTTCAAAAGATAGAAAAGAAGATTACGTGGGCGTAAGATAACTAAATATCTTCTTCTAATTCTTTATCCACCTGTTTCAATTTCTTTTTATCCAGAGCGGTTTTCATTTCATCTTCGAAATCTTCTAACTCTCCAAGTTCCTCTTCCATTTTGGCTTCATCTTCTTTAGAAATATTTTCTGCTTCACCCAGCTCTCTTTTCAACAAATCTATCTCTTCTTGCAGTTGTTCAAGCCTCATATAAATTTCATCAAAATGTTTTAATTGAGTAATAAATAACTTATCAGAATTAGACAAATGTAAGACGGGTAAAAACGAAGCTAACTTTTCTTCTCGCGTTGGCGCAAGTTGTGAGAAAGTTATATGCTGCTCACTTGGTTTTTGAATAGTTCCTATTATCTTCCTAAATATAACCTCAATTCTATCCTTCAGGGGAATTCTATTCGAGTTTGGTAAAACAACTAAAGCGGACTTCTCTGCTTGTCTAGCCTTTATATCTTTTCTAATTCTTCTATTCTCAGTTTCAATAGCTTTATTCAAAGCCCCCATAAGCTCTTGTAAGGTAACTTTTTTGTAACGGGCCATAGGCGTTTTTGGAACAAGAATTGGAATTTCATCCTCATCCAATTCAATTCTTTCTAATAAATATTTTTTATCTTCCGATTTTCCGTAAATTGCTTCGTCCATCTCTTGGATATATCTATTTAATAAAATCTCTGACTTTAATCTCAATAATAAAGAACATGCTAGTAAAACTTTAGATGAAATCCAGAAGTCTGCTTCTTCCATTTCTTGAACAATTATTGCGTACTTATCTGCTAAAACACCTATATCAATATCCCAGGGATCAAGTTGTTCTGTTTTAATTAAGTCGTAAATAATAGCTTGCCAGCTGACTTCTCCTCCCGTAATCAAATTATAAAACTGTCCTGCACCAATCTTATTGATCTCTTTCCTCACCTCGCTCATAGTCTTAAACAGAGAGTACGATTAATAAAGATTGTTGTATTTGTCTCTGTAATTCTCGACAAAATACTTCCTTTTTAAATATCTTCGTCGATAGTACTTTAGGGTCATTCGTCACTACGGAATTACAACAAAATCGAAAGATTTAAATAGTCTCTTTTCATGTAATATTTATCACCTCTTTTTTCCCAGAAGGGGCGAATAGGGCATCTATTTTTAGCCGCTCTACAAGCCCTTTCATGGGTTATAAAAAACCAAAGAAAGATGATAAAAAAAGAATAGTGAGATTCTATAAACTTCACATTCAATAAAAGAAGATTTTTCGCGAGAAATTAACTAATTACTTATATAATTTGTACTCGCGTTTTTCATATTCAAAAAAGTAAATTTTTTCGAGGAATTTAAACTAATTATTAAATATAATTTGCATCCTCGTTTTTCATATTTAACTCGCTAATTCCATCAAAGTTCCCACATATCTAAAAATAAACGTGTATTTTACAAATCAATAATATTTTTAAATGGGACTTTTGTAAATAGACTATGGCAACAAGCGCAGAAGCAACAAAACAGATTGTAGATTATCTTGATAAGAACTTAAAAAAGGGTTACAAGCTAGAAGACCTAAAATGGGCTTTAGTTAACCAGAAACACTCTAGAATTGAAATTGATAAAGCAATAAAGATTGTCGAGGCTAGAACTCCTTCTGCGAAAAAAGAAGAACAAAAAATAGAGGAAATAAAAGTGGCAACAGAAGAATTCATAATGCCCGAAAAAAAGAAAGGTTTCTTCAGTAGACTATTCGGTAGCGATTAATTTTATCCAAAATAACTTTTTTCTTTAGTTTCAACATTTTTCTCGAATTCTTTCTCAAATGTTTCAACTAATTTATACACTTTTTTCTTTAAGTCTTGCCATGTAGAATTTGCCTTTTTTATAAAATCGGCTTCTTTTTTTTCGTCGTAAATCGTATCTAACTTTATGGTGACTATCTGTAATTTAGACAACTCTTTGTATACTTCTTTAATTTCTTTCTTGTCTTGTTCAGATAAATTCTTTAGGAATGCAAAAACAAACATTGGCGGAGAGGTTGGGTTAATCAACATTTCGAATAAATGTAAATATGCAGAAATTTTTTCTGTGATAATTCTTCTAACATCCCTAACTAGCAAACCCTCTTCCTTCTCCGAAAGTTTTTCCATATCAAAGTCTTCCATTAATTTCTCAAAAGACGGCAGGCTAAGCTTTTCTTCAATCTTCTTATAGTCTTCTTTAATGGACTTTAAACTTCGTTCTACCATGAAAATTAGCAATTAAAAGAATTTATAAAACTTCGTAGTCATGATTTTTTACGCCACGGTAGCTCATCAGGTTAGAGCACGGCATTGGTAGATAATCCAATCCAAAAATGCCGAGGTGGTGAGTTCGAGTCTCACCCGTGGCTTTTTTGGATTGACTAAATTCTAGGCGTAATGCCGAGGTCGTGAGCGAGCAAAGAGGCTTTCAATAAATACCTTGTAATGTAGAAAATAAGAAAGAGCTCTTTGCGAGTAGAGTCTCACCCGAGGATTAATTAATTTTGGCTGTGAAACAATTCACATATGAGGGTAGTTCTTCTGCAGATATTCTTACAAGATCATAACATTTTTTAGCTATCCGAAGATCGTAACCTTCGCCAAATTCATCTCCAAGCACTACCGATTCATAAGATACTTCTCCAGTATAAAAGGGGTTTAAACGAGCGTTAATTCTATGCATTAAATAATCAAATTGGCCCATATTCCCCGTAGAAATAAATCCAATTTCACAAATGTCCTCCACCGTCCCCGTTTTTTTATTTTTTAAAACAACATACTTAGGTTTATCTTGCGTAGCCATCGATTTACAGAAACTTTCAAGTTTATATTCTTTATCATCTATGTATCTTTTTCTCCATTTCCGTCACCTTTATATATTTTAAAGAATAAATTATATTATGGCAAAAAAAATAAAAGACCCTTACATTTTGGCTGAAATAGAACATCAAAAAGAATTGGACAGTATGTCTAAAGACTTTGAAAAACAGAATCGGGAAACAGAGAGAAAGATGGTCATAGACATAAAAAAAGAAAGATATTCGATAGGCACCCAGTTAAGAATAGCGGTTCTAAATAAGTTTGAGCATAAATGTCGAGATTGTTTCGAAACTGATGAAGACATATTAGAAATACATCATACAGATATGAATAACGATCATACTTATCTTGCTAATTTAGTTCCTCTATGCCCTAATTGCCATACAAAAAGACACAAAGACAGTGCCGTAAAAAAATATCTCAAGACAGGTTTAATGAGAAAAGCGGTAAAAAACCAGAAAGTTGATAAGACTTTAAGGTTCTAGGACTTTTGCAATCCTTTGAATAAAATCACTAGCTGCTCTTTCTTCTTCTTTTTCTGCACATATAGAAAAATCCCCCGTTCCAATTTCTCCTTTTATTCCTTCAATCAATTCCAGAGCGCTCAGTTCACCAAATCTACCGAAAAAACCAATATTAAGCCTGGGAGCTCTTTCTTTGATTGCATTATATCTTTCACCTAGATGGGCAATATATTGGCTCCTATCGCCTTCTACGTTCGCAGGAAGGCATAGCAGAACTCCATCAACATTCTTAGTGTACAATTCTATTCTCTTAGCCACTTCTAAGGGAGTGTTCTCTCCAACCATATTTGAAGTCACTCTCAAAATATGTTTAACCTGCTGATGTTTAAATTTGATCTCACTCATTTGGGAAATCCCTGGCCAAGAAGGCAAACATAACTGCAAGTTATCGCAAAGTCTTTCTAGTCCCTTATCTGCAAAGAGAGAGTCAATTTGTTTTGGGAGATCATCCAAACCAGTAGTGTAATAACAAATTGCTGTTTTTGCTGCATCTTTTATAGAAGTTAGAGTAAGAAGTAACTTATCTACAGAAGAATATCCTTCGCTTAACGGAAATTCTTTTAAGTCTGGCTGTCCGACATTTAGGCCAATCAATGGTAAATATTTAGATTCTAAATTATACTCATTTATAGAAAAAATCTGTGATGTTTTAAGCGCAGTACTAACTGATGTTGCTCCAGTTATCCCAACATAGTTTTCCATAATCTCCCTCACCTGTTCCATTTTATAAAACTGCTGTCTAAATAAAACATCTTTTCAAAACCACAAATCTTTATAAATCGTGAAACTAAAATAAATTAAACCCGAGGTTTAATAATTCCGAGCGAAGCGGACTTTCTCAAGGGAAGGTGGCGTATCACGGAAACCGTTAGGTGTCATATACAATGGATATTACAAAAAGAGGAATAGATATGGTTGCTGGTGCAAATGCAGCACTTGTTTATAAAAGAGCACACCCTCATGCTTCCGAAGAAGAAGTGATGAGTCACGTAATGGCTTTTTCAAAAAACAAGCAATTCAAGAACTCTCAGATGGAGATAGTTGTTGGCGCTTCCTATGCAATGAAAATGATTGCAAGAGACCACAAGATTTCTGACAGAGTAGTTATTGATCAGATAATGAGAGAATTAACAACTCTCTTGCCTGCAAGAAATTAAAATCTTATCTTCAATGATTTAGCGAAGTTTATAACTAGTTAGAGATGTAATTATATTTTTTTACTAGCAAGGTATATATAGAATGGTTCTTTGCTTTGAATATGTTTGAAGCAAAGTTTAAACTTAAGCATGCCGGTTGTTGGACCACGGGTCTTACAAAGTTTAAGAGTGAGTTCGTTACTCATAATACACTTAGTCTAAACGAAAAATTTGTCCAAGATATCACAGAGGTTTCTCTTTTTGATAAAAAAGAAGCGAATCAAATTAAAGATTATTTTAAACACAACAAGTTAGTAAAAAAGTGGGATATTCTTCAAGAGTCAAATAAAAAATTATTGATTCAAATTTTTACAGATACAAGTGAAATTAAATCAGTCGTTCATGCAGTTCTTAAAAACAATTGTTTTTTGTTTAACAAAGTTCCATTAGTAAATGGTTCGGAAGTGTGGACAATTGCAGCACCTAGAAAAACAGCAATAAAACACGCATTAGAAGAAATAGAAAAACTGGGCGAATTCAAACTTCTCCATATAAAAAAATCGAGCTTTGATGGTTTCAATTTATCAGATAATCAAGAAAAAATATTGAAGTTAGCGATTCAAACGGGATTTTATTCTTGGCCCAAAAGAACTTCTATTCAAGACTTAGCCAAGAATATAGGCCTAAGCAAACCTACTGTTGCAGAGCATTTGCGAAAAGCCGAAATAAAGATTATACTCAGAGAATTTGGTAAGTAAGACCTAACTGGTTAGGGTAAATATCTATATTAAAGGCTACAATCCTATAGATATGAAACACATAGGAATTATTGGAGGATTAAGCCCAGAGTCAACTATTGAATACTATAAAATAATTTGTAAAGAGTATAATAAACTGGCTGGCGGTTTAAATTTTCCGCAAATAACAATTAGAAGTATAAATCTAGAGGAAATAGTGGGCTTATTTTCTAAAGGTCAGTGGGATAACATGGCTGAAGTTATCATTTCGGCAATTTACGACCTACAAAAAGCAGGAGCTAGTTTTGTAGGAATTGCAACCAATACTCCCCACAATGCTTTCGAAAGAATAAAAGAATTTTCTCCACTAGAGGTTTTAAGTATTATGGACGCAACAGCCTTGGAGATTAAAAAAGACGGAATTAAAAAAGTTGGTTTACTAGGGACTAAGCAAACAATGGAATATGGGTTTTTTCAAAAAACTTTTGCAAAATATGGTATCGAAACTATTCTTCCTGATGACACTGATCGGAACTACATTGACAATATTATCTGGGGTGAATTAGTGTATGGCAATTTCAAAGAATCTAGTAAAAAAAACTTTAAAAAAATAATTAAAAGACTAGTTAACGATGGGGCGAAAGGAATAATTCTCGGATGTACAGAAATACCTATTTTGATTAATCAGTCAGATATTGATATCCAGGCATACAATACTACTGAAATACATGCAAGGGCCATTTTGAGCTATGCCATGAAAGAATAATAATTTTATATTTTTTCTATATTCAACTCTAAAGCAACTACGGGCATATTAATTCCCCAGTTCTTAAGTACTCTTGGAGCTATTTCTCCAATAATCCCTACTTCCTTGCCGTCTATAAGTAGTTTTCCAGCTCTTCCAATAATAAAATTACTATTTTCAACTTCTGCTAAACTATATTTTTTGTTCATCATACTAAATAAATAATCTAGAACTTGCTTAATCTCCGTAAAGTTAACTTTCTCATCAACTAAACCAATCACTAAATGTTCTTTTTCAATAACTCCTGTGTCTGTTTTGTTTTCTTCACCTTTTTGGGAGATACTAAAAACTGTTCCCGTTTCAAATATTTTTTGAGGATACGATGAATCAGAATTTTCAGATATTATTTTTAACATATTAGTCAATAAGTCAATTCGTAAAACATTATATTCTGTTTTAGATTCCTCGACTTCAATAAAATCTTTAAATTCATAATTACTATTTTTTATTTCTTCTTTTGTATTCAAATGATATGATGAACATTCAAGCAATCCTAATCCGGTTAAGATTTCTGAAATTTTTCTCTTTAGCTTACTATTTTTTTCTTCCTCTGCAATTGTAGAAATTTTAGGAATTTCTGGAGCGAAGTTTTCATATCCGTAAGCTGTGGCTATTTCTCCAACCAGATCAATCCAATGGAGAATATCCGTTCTAAATGGCGGCACTAATGCAATGCCCTTTTCATAATCAATTTGCATTTTTTCTAAACAATTCTCAACTTCCTTTTCTGTTAATCTTAATCCTAAAGTTTTGTTTACATCTTCTAATTTCAATTTTACTTTTTCATAGTTTAAGTCCGGAGAAATAGAATCTTCCTTATCTTCTATTTTCATCTGATAGATTTCGCCCCCCATATCTGCTAAAATAGAAACCAAAATATTCAATGTTTTCTTTAAGTAAGGTAAATTAAAACCAGAACATTCTATAAAAACTTCTTTTGTTTCCTCAGCTATTTTACCAGTTTCATGTGAATTGATAATTGGAGGCATAGACAATACTTTTTTGTTTGCATCAATAAATACTGGAAATTTTTCCTGTCCAGCTAATAAATGTGCATATTCTCTTCCGGCAGGATGTTGGGATAAAATTTGTAATCCCGTTATTTCTTTAGGAAATTCTAACGGTCGGAACTTAATTTCCTCTGGTTTTTTCGCCGTAAAAGTTATTGGCAATTTTATTTTATCCAAAGGATAAATTCCTATTGCAAGTTTCTTTCTTTTTCTCGCGAAAGTTGTATGTAATTTCTCCTGAATGTCAACTAACTCTTTTATTTTTGAGTTCTGACCATCAGGGCTGACACCCGCGTGTGCAAAGTTTAAATTCTTAACAATTGCACAAACCGTAAATGGTCTTACTGATTTGACAGATTTGTCGATAATAACTTTATAATCTTTTTCTGGTTTATTTATTTTGTATGGTTTCAATTTTTCATTTTTTAAATAAGGCAACATCGCCCTGACAAAACCCTGTAATGAAAGTAGGTCGGGTCTATTCGGTGTAACGTCTATCTCTAAGGTTTCTTCGGTTAAGGATTCAACGGGCGTTCCAAACATTGCAATTTTCTCTTCAACTTCAGAAGTAATTTTGCCTATTCTCTTTTCAACTTCTTTTCGGTCCATGGATACTATAGTCATCTTATTTTTCCCAGTGTTTCATGTCTCTCAGTTTAGTTATATTATTCTTATAAGTTTCTCTTAAATCTTTAATTTTATATGATTCCATAATTATTCTATCAAATCCTGGACCCCATGCTAAAACGGGAATATGTTTTCTGAATATTGGAATAGTAACTTCTGGCCTAAACATTCCGGCTCCGCCAAGTTCTAACCATTCCTTTCTTTCTTCGTTCCAACAATCAATTTCTAAACTTGGTTCAGTATAGGGGAAATAACTAGGTCTAATTCTAATTTTATCATAACCCATTTTACTGAAAAATTCTTTAAGATATCCTAAAAGTTGTCTAAAGTTTGCATTTTCATCGATAACTATTCCTTCTGTCTGATTAAATTCAAATCCATGTTTCCAATCTACAGTTTCATTTCTAAAACATCTACCTAGTGCAAAGTATTTTGCAGGATATTCTTTACTTTCAGCAATCTTTTTTAATGTTTTCGCAGAAATACACGTTGTGTGAGTTCTCAATAAAACTCTTTTTGAAATTTCTTCATCAAATTTATATTCCCATCCCTTGCTTCCATCGACACCTCCTTCGTGTGCTTTCTTAACATTTTCCACTAATCTTTTATCGGGTAAAGTTCCTTTCAATCCTTTAATAAAAAAGGTATCTTGCATTTCCCTGACTGGATGATCCTGTGCAGTAAACAACGCATCAAAATTCCAAAAACTATTTACCACCATTCCGCCAGTCATTTCTTTGAATCCCAAATCTAGCCAAATTCTTTTTGCATAATCAGTAGCTTGATTTACAAAGTGTCTTTTTCCACCAAAGATTCTAGGGACTGGGGAAATAGTATCATATCTTCTAAACTTTTTTCCTTTCCAACTACCTGCGTTAATCATCTTAGGCGTCAGTTGTTCTATCATGTCATCACTCAAATTTTCTTTGATAATTTCTTTCCCAAAACTAGTTAATTCAATTTCTATCTTCTTTTCAGATTTTATTTCAATTATTTCTTTTCTGTTTTTCAAAGATTCTAACGCAAACTTTTCCTCAGGAGCAAGTGCATCTAAATCAATTGGAATTTTTTTCAGGAACTTTTCTTCAAGTGTCTCTTTATTTGCTTCAGATTCGGTTGCGGTTAGAACTGCTCGCCCGTCCTTTATATCTGCAAGAGTCTTCTTTTTTAAAACACCAAGTGAAACTTTAGCCTCATTTTCATTTAGGTCTGAAACATTTTTTATTTCTCCCAAGGGTATAGATTTTTTTTCAATTAATGCTTGTAAAAGTTTTCTTTCAGGGAGTCCCTTCTTTTGATAGTAAACACCATTTATTCCCAAGCAAACAACTTGTTTTTCATTGGATGTTAAATTAAGAATTCCTTTATTCTTAAGAAATTCCAATGCTCTTAAAACAGTAGTGCCGTCCATTTCTGACTTTTCAGTCAATTTGTCCAAGCTTTTACTCTCAAGAAGAAACGGAATAACCTTTCTTTCTATCGGCGATAGTGATTCAAGTACTTTGTCTTTTTCCATAATTTTCTTAGTCTTCTTTGATTTTTAAAGTTGTTCATTGGCGGTTGTTAGTAACCTATTTATACTTCTAGATAGGCTTTATTTTATGGTAAAAAAGAGAAGTTCAAGGGAAGTAATTGAGTCCGCAAAAAAGCCAAAATGCGAACGTATTTTTTATCGCTATCCTACTGGCGAAACAACGGATGTGACGGACTATAAAAGAGCTAGTAAATACATGGCCATACCCGATGAAGATAAAGTTGTAGACTTTATGGGCACGCGTAAGGGCGAAGAGTACTCTATGATTCACACACACCAGTCTGAAATACCCTTGGGGCCTCTAGAAAAGGCATTTCGCTGGATGGTTGGTTCGATGAATGTTGTACATACAGCCAACCAGTATGCGGCTATTCCTTCTGGAGGAGATATTTTTTGTCTAATGGATGATCCCAACATTCGCTCAATCCCTTTAGCAGTTACAGATACAAAAACTGGCAAACTCCTAGGTTACAACGTTATAGTTAAAACTAAAAAATGTGACGGCAAGTTTAGGGCGGAAGATTTAGACAAGTATGATGCTCAAAGTGTTCTTGCGACCGGGGAGGGAGATCCGGCAATAATACGTAATGCGTACGAGTCTCTTCTCAAAAAATATGGTCTAAAATCCAGAATGGTGCCTGCGGAAGGGTATAGGGTAAATGAGTACAATACTTCATTTGTTAAAAAAGACTCTGGAGGGCTAGAGAGCCAAGCTTCAGTTTCCGTAGCCCTCATCGCTTTCATCGGAAGTTTATTCTTCACAACTTCAAATTTAACTGGAAACGCAATCGGAAATTTATCTTCAGGTATAGCAAATCTTCTAGGGATTATTTTATTTTTAATTGGAATCACCGGAACTTATTTTTACGCTAAAAAAAATAATTAGTTATCTGAGTCATCAAATAGTCTATTCATTTTCTTTATTCTTTCAATTTGATTCTTTTTAACATCTTTCAGAGAGGAATCATCTTTCTTAATGATATTTGCAACAACTTCTCCTGCCGTAAATCTCGGGAGCATAACATAATCTGCGCCCTGATCATATAAATCTAAAGCTTCCTCATTTGTTTGTGCAGTCAGAATTACTTTAGCAGATGGATTTTCAGCTCTTATTCTCTTAAGTATTAGTCTTGCATCTGTTAAATTCGGAGCAGTACAAATAACTCTCGTCAACTTATTAACATCTATGGACTCTAAAATATCTGGACTTTCTATGTCTCCATAAATACACGAAATCTTTTTTTCTTTTAGAAGTGCAATAACTTCTGGATTGTAGTCTAAAACAACAACATCATCCCTATGTGTAGCTAAAAAATCTTTGAGGATTATCTTTCCCATTCTATCACAGCCAATAATCAAAATTGATTTGTCAGACTTAGCCATATAGCCCATATTTTCTTTAACAGGTATAAAGTTCAAGAAAGAAATTGTTTTCATAAAAAAGGTGTAAATCTTATTTTCCTTTTCCATTAAAAATACTGTTAGGGACATGGATAAGATAGTTGCAATAATAACCGTTGAAAGCATTGCAGAAGTAAGTATTCCCATTGAAAATCCTATAGATCCAATTATAATTGAAAATTCCGAAAGTTGCCCCATTCCAAGAGACGAAACAAAACTTGTTTTTTCAGTATAACCAAAAACTTTTAGTAAAACAAAACAAATGAAAGGTTTTAAAATCATAGCCCCTAGAATTAAAAAAATAAATAATGCTAATTCTTCTTTCAGTCCAGTAAGTGTAATTTGCATTCCTAGCGCAACAAAAAACATTATAGAAAAGAAGTCTCTTAGGGGTTTTATTCTAGCCTCTAATTCTGTTCTATACATTAGATTTGCCAAAGCCATTCCACCAATAAATGCGCCGATGGCAATTGAAAGTTTAAGAACTAGAGACAGAATAATAAATAAAAATAAAACTGCTAGGGCAAATAGTACTACTAACTCCTTAGCATGTTTAGAGTCTGTAGCTCGTTTGAACATATAGTTAAAAACAGTTTTTTCTAAAATGAAGGCTACACCCAGTATAATGAATAATTTAAAAAATATTGGCGCAATCGACATCACCCTGAAATCTGCAGAAGTTATAATTGATATTGCAAATATAGCAAACAAGTCCTGGAGTAATAATATTGCAATTAATATTCTACCATGTAATGTTACTAGTTCCCCCATATCAGATAGCAGTTTTAGAACAATCATTGTTGAACTAAGAGCAATGATAATTCCAATATACGCACTCTGCATAAAGTTTAAACCAATTAGTTTTGTAATTGGCAAGGCAATCAAGAACAAAATAGCCATTTGTAAAAGACCGACAAGTACAATTTTTTTCATATTAACCTGTTTAAGTTTACTCAGAGAGATTTCCAGTCCTGCAAGAAAAACCAGAAAAGCGACACCGATTTCAGAAAGAGAAGCAATAGTATCTATATCCTTAACAAACCCAAAAAGTGCAGGTCCAATAATAAATCCTGCAAGAACATATGCAAACAACGGTGGCTGTTTAATAATTCTAACAACTGAAGCTAGAATAGCGCACAAGATAATAATCATTCCAATTTCAATTAATAAGAATTCTTTCTGAGGAACATTATTTAAAAAATTATTTGAAACAACTAAAACACTTGCAAAAATATCACCCATTAAAAAAATATATGAATCTATTTTATAAATCTTTATAT
>JBAXEZ010000006.1:0-24763 GCA_037140195.1 archaeon | reverse complement strand
CAGGAACACCACACCAAGGGCAGAACCTAAATTTTCTGTCAACTTTCTCTCCACAAGAATGGCATTTTTTCTTAAACATAAACTTAAAACCTCTTAAAATATTAGATTCTTAAGCATTTAAATAACTTTGTTTAGCTCATTTACACTATTAATTACTATCTTTGCGCCAGCTTTGAGTAACTCTTTTTTAGAAACAACTCCCGATAAAACCCCAATCGAGTCCATTTTAGCCTTTCTTGCAGCAATCTGATCAAATCTAGAGTCGCCAATCATTAAACATTCTTGTGGACTTATTAGAAGTTTTTTAGAAATAAGTAAAAGTTGCTCCGGATCTGGCTTGCCCTTTTTAACATCATCAATCGTAACTACCATATCAAATAGTGCCATAATCTTTTTAGGTAAAATTTTAGACATAGTTCTAGAAGAAGAGCCAGTTGCAATTGCAATTATATATTTTTTCTTTAATTTTTTAAGAGTATTTTCTACTCCAGAAAATAAAAGATTTTTATCTTTGATCATTTCAAAAAAATGTCGTCTTCTTTCATTCCTTAAATCATTTAGACTCCCTTTTAGTCCATATTCATTTTTCATAAATCTTAAAATTCTTACAGTTGGAGAACCAGAAAAAGGACTTAAATCAAACTTCTTAGGAGTTATTCCTTGCTCCGTTAATAACTTTAGAAATGCCTTGTGTGCAAGAGGTACAGAATTAACGAGTGTGCCATCTAAGTCAAAAATTATTAGCTTATACTTTTTCTCCTCTTCCATAATGATTCTAGGAGAATTTGATTTATAAGTTTATTCTTTAAAGAGATAGCTATGGGTGTTGGCTCTTCTTCCACCAATCTTTGTTGGGACTTCGCCTGCAAGAACTTCGCATGTTGCAGGAGCAAGCAATCTATAAAACTCAAATTCATGCCCGTATTGTAAATGATCATATCGACTAATTTCGGCATAGCAATCGCACACCAAGATTATCGCTTTCTCTTTGACAACCAATTCTAGTGGGTTGAGATTAGCAGATCTAAAAGCTTCTTTTATTTGTTTAGCACGTTCCTCTTCTTTAGCTCGATCCTCAGAAAATAACAAGTAAAGAGAATTACAAAATAAATCCTCCGGTCGAATAAATTCTTTTATAGGAAAGACGTTTAAGCTTTCTTTTGCCATAAAAAAATAAATAATAACTAGTTTATATTATTTGCTATATTACTTTGAGTCCTTTATTATTAGATTCAAATGGTTCAAATCAGCGACATCTTCAATTATCTTTATTGCGTGCCTTGCAAAATCGAAAGATTCTTGCTTAGTCAAAGACTCTGCGTTCTTTCGAACTTTGTCCTTTAGTCTATAAATTCTTTCAGCAGTTGAAAAATTATCGGTGTAGTATAAATCAAAAGTTAAGTCTAATCCTTCTTTTGATAATAACATTAACTCTTTTAATTTTTCTGTTTTTTTCGTCTTATTCTCTATATTTGCTCTCCATAATCTATGTATTTCATCGCCAATCTTTTCTAACGAAAAAGAATAAGTAAATAGCGCTCTCCCCTTAACAGGATCCGAATAGTACATTTTGTTTATTGCTCTTTCCAAGAATAAACAAAACTTATTAATTTCTTTGTCTCTATTGTCTAAACTTTCTTTTGTCTCTATTTCTTTTCCAAATATATCCTCGATTGCAGAATCATAAAACATTAAAACCATTTGAAAGACTCTTTTGAATATCTCATCTAAATCAGAATAATTACTTCCACCTACATCTTTGATTGTATAAGAATTTTTATCTTGAGAAACAAGTGCATACCCTATCAATTCAACCATTATACTAATTATCTTAGAGCTTATCTCTTCCTTAGAACTAATTTCTATTTCATCAATTCCTTTAGCATAGAGTGCCTGTATTTTTCTAGCCAATACAATTCTATCTGCACTGTCTACTAAAATTTTGGCTTTTTTAACAGAAACTCCCTTTTTGTTGCAGATGACTAATGACTTATCTTGCGCCAAGACATCTACTTCCAGATTTTTATCAATATTATTTTCCCGAACCCATTCAATCGGAAGCGTGATTGTATACGCTTGATTAGCCTGTTTTATTACTTTTCTTATCATTTTTCAGCCTTTTATATCAATTATATCAATAATATAGGAAATATATAAATGTTTCTATGGCGTTAGGATATTGAAAAGGACAAAATAAAAATGGAAACACAGAAACACCTCGACTTTCATACGCACACTCGTTATTCGGACGGACTGCAAACTCCCGAAGAATTGATAAAAGCAGCCAGATTTAATGGTATAGACTATCTTGCAATTACAGATCACGATAATGTAAGAGCACATAGAAACTCAAAAGAGCTTGGCAACAAATGGGGCGTTGAAATAGTTGGCGGAGTAGAAATAAGCACAGATAAATATCATATGCTTGGCTTAGGAATAAACCCCCAAGCAGCTTCCTTAACGGATTTTCTAGCTCTCTCTGAACGAGCACAAAGAAATGTTTGTCAGAGAAGAATCGAAGGGTTGCAATTACAAGGAATCCCGATTGGTCTTGAGAAAGTGGTAAGATGCTGCCCAGAATCTCGCCTAGGTAAAATGAATATTTGGTACACGATGGTGCAGGACGCGGAATGTCAAGAATATTTTAGAAATCAAGGCGTTCCAGTTTTAAGCTATCCAGCTTATTCGGACTACTTAGCTAACTCTTCTGTTCAAATATACGACAAAGATACAGAAATTGTTCCAGAAGAAGCTATTAGGCAAATACATTTGGCGGGCGGTAAGGCGTTTATTGCCCATCCATTCAAAGATATAACTGATTTAAAAGAGTTAGACGTACTTGTTGAGCAAGGAATGGACGGATTGGAAATACAACCTAATTTTAATGGAAGAAATACGGAAACAAGAGAATATGCTCTAAGAAATAATCTTCTCGTTACATACGGATCTGATTGGCATGGTGGAATTTTTGAAAGAGCAATGTTGAAATGGGAAGGTGAGAATGTTCTAACTAAAAGATTAGCCGATGCGTTAGGGTTGGAGGTATAAAGAACATGGTAAAAAATGGTTATGCTCAAAAAAATAGTCCTACCATCCGAGCTGCAATGCGGGTTGTTAATGATTGCACTTATCAGATTAGAAAAAGATTCGGGATAAAAGAATTTTTTGTTTTGGAGGACGGGGAAGGAAAAGTTGTCTATTCTGGAAAGAGATATGATTTCATGCAGAATAGAATGGGGCGCGGAGAAGACGGAGAGTCCTACCGTAGTTATGCTATTTCAGTACAACCGAAGTTTATTGTAATTGAGACTACTAATTGGGAGAATGTAAGGTATGAAGACGAAGTAGACACAAAAGAAACAAGCAGTACTATCGATACATTTCCCAACTCTGGGCAGAGTAACCTGGAAAAAATTCTTCGGGAATTAAATCCTCAAATTAAACTCGATACTAAAGGTATAAAATGGAAAAATTAGAAAGCGCAGTATATGTAAGTTGGGAAGAGTCTGAACGTGGCTGGGGCGTAAGGCCTGATGGTGGTTCCCTTCATCTAACCGCGGGAGATTATCAGATGTTTCTAAGTAGATATTGGGGTAGAATGCCAGACAAAGTGGGTGGCCTAGCCCCAGATGAATACTCTCGACCTGCAAGCGAACCCATGAATGTTACAATAAGCGAAAAACTTTATCAAAGACTTAAAGATTCAGAAACAGAATGTGGAATTTGGATTGGCCAGTTTGAACAAAGAGAGCTTGAAAAGTCAGACGATTTAAGATTCTACGGGAGAAGAACGGGTTGGGTTCCCGTAAATTAATTTTTAGCACTTTTCCAAATCATGTCAAAATGCTTTCTATAACCATCCGCAATTTCTTTTTGCTTTATGACTATTGCAAAAGGGCTTATCTTACTCCAAAGAATAATCGCAATTTTTTCCCCGTATATATTAATTGCCAAAGGTGAAGAATATTTTTCTGGTAAGTATCTTACCTCCGCTAAAGGTATTTTTGGATGTTTACTTTCTACATCCTTATTAAAAATAATCTTTGTTTTAATTTTCTCTTTAACTCTTCTTTTATCAAACCAATGGAAGTAAAATTCTAAACTTTCGTAAGCCATTTCGGAAGCACCGATAATTAGGATTTCTTTTTTGTCTGCCAGCTGGTCTTCGAATACGGACTTAAGTCCTTCCTTCCCTTTGAAAAATAAAGTGTCCCCGCCATGTTTTTCTTTAGTGGAATTAAACAAATCCAACATCTCTGGTAAAATTTCTTCTATTTTATTTTCTCTTTCTTTTTCAATCTCTAAAAATTTATTTGGATTAGATGCGCTAAATATCTTCTTACCATTTTCAATAATGTATCCGAGTAGTCCCTTACCTATTAGTCTTTCAGTTGTATCATAAATAACTCTTCTATGAAGTTTAGTTCTTCTCGAAATTGTTCCTGCAGGTTTTGGTCCAATTTCTAGTAAGGTGGAATAAATTAAAGCTTCGTTATCGGTTAATCCGAGTGATTTTAGTTTTGATGTTTCCATGATTTAGCAAGCCTTTTTCTGTTTATATATCTTGTGGTGACAAAGATCACCTCATAAATATAAATGCCACCTATTCTAATGATTTTTATCAAAATAAAATAAAATAAAATAAAATAAAATAAAGTAAACAAACAAAAAACAATGGCACGATATTTCACAAAAAAGATCACAACAAGAGAACTTGCAGACAGCGTCTTGTATGCATATAGAAATGAGAATCAGTTTGAAAGTTACGAACCTAATAAAGGATTAGAATTAATTGTTGGAACAGAAACTTATCTTGAAGAGTATAATAAAGGTAAAATATATCAATTTACGGGATTGACTTCTCAGATATTAAAAGACTTGAAAAAGATTGAGTTCAGTGATGAAAACAGTACTGCAAATCCTCGGGAAGCATATGGTACATGGAGAAACGGGGAAGCGAAAGATTATGTTGGATTTCATACGCTAGAAAATGGATTAAGTTTTTTCGGAGTAACTGCTGGCGGCGATTGGGAAGTTCCAATATTCTATATGATTTATTCGGATGGAAAAAAATTAAGAGCATATATTCCGACCGAAGGAAATACTTGGAATCGAGTAAATAAGGAGGCCTTTGGAAATGATGAAGAAAAAGACGAGCTAGATTTGCAACGAAAAGGGCTACAGAATATGGATGAGGTCTATCATGATTGCGAAAAATTAAAAGCAGACATTTTGGAAAGAATTGTCTACACAGGTGCATAATGGTAAACAAAAAACAAACACAAAGAATCCAAATCGGAAAACCGATTGAATCAATGAATCCAGTGTTCATGCGAGCACCAGATGAAGAAATTTATGGAGAAATAATTGCAGAACATGGCGGTAGAACTCTTGCAGAAATAAAGCAAGACGGATATAGGCTGCAAGTTCACAAGAAAGACGGAATAGTGCGTGCATTCACAAGAAGTTTAAATGAAGTTAATTTGGGAATATTTCCAGAGCTAAACGCCTCTTTAGAGGGATTGCCAAATTGCATTCTAGATACAGAAGTAACTGGGCAAGGTTTAGTAGGCTATGACGGATTCAATTCAATCAAGAAAAGATTTAGGCATAATGTTTCTGCAGATAGTTTAAAGAAATATTTAGCTTCGGGTTTGCCTGCAAATTTTCCAGTTGAATTAACAGCATTTGATACATTACACTGGGAAGGAAAGTCTTTATTAAATAAACCTCTAACTGAAAGAAGAAAAGTAACTTCAAGGATTTTAGAAGCGAGAATAAACCCTAGCGTTCAAAGAAGTTTTACAGAACCTAATAAGTTAGAAGAATGGTTTACAGAATTAACAGACAACAAATATGAAGGATTAGTTTGTAAAAATCCAAACTCATTATACTTACCCGGAAAAGAAACAATGGACTGGATAAAGCTGAAGAGAGCTGAAACACTAGACTTAGTAGTTCTAGGAGTTTATATGGATGGAGATAAAATCTCACAGGCACTTTGTGGAACATATAACACTGCAGAGAAAAGATACGAAACACTTGCAAAAGTTAATGCGAAAAGAGAAGGTTCAAATGATTTACTCTCTCCTTTATTGAATGGAAAGTTATACACAGAAAAACCAACAAATATATTCTTAAATCCTTCAATGGATAAGCACCCTGAGCAGATGCCTACATTTTATATAAGGCCTGAAAACTCGGTTGTTTTAGAAATTGCTTCAATGAATTGCCACTATGGAAAAAATACCTGGCATTCTTGTGGCTATCAAAACGGAGAAGCATACTCTCTAAGAATTGCATGGTTAAAAAGAATCAGAGAAGACAAAAAAGTTGCAGACGCTTCAACAACTGAAAAAGTAAAGAAGATGTACGCAAGTTTCGGAGGACAAAATGAGTGAACGTTTAACAGAAGCACAAATTGAGCAGAACAAGAAAGAAATGCTTAAACTCGTTAAAGGAGTTAAGAGAGAAGGTATTGAAGGTTTATGTAATTGGATGACTGAAAGTGATTTCTTCTACGCTCCTGCTAGCACAAGACACCATGGAAATTTTCGTGGCGGTTTAGCTGCACATAGTTATGAAATCTACAAAGAATTTGACAGACAAGTCGTTCATTACGGATTAGAAGTACCTAAAGAATCAAGAGTTCTAGCTTCTTTCCTGCACGATGCTTGCAAAGTAGACTTATACGTTGAAAATACTTTGAAGGGTGGAAAGACCTCTGAGGCAAAGCCTTACAAGATAGAAGAAGCTTTTCCTTTTGGACACGGCGAACGTTCCACTATCGTTGCACAAAGACACATAAATCTAACTGATCAAGAAGCGATGTTGATAAGATGGCATATGGGCCAGTATGATAAAAGCTTTGAAGATTATAAGGAAGCTATAGAAAAAACTCATCCAGAATGTATTTTATTTCACCACATAGATCATGAAGTTTCTCTTTACAAAGGATTCTAGTTATCTAACTAACATAGATATCTCTTTTGAATATCTTACTATTTGAAATAATCCCTCAGTAGTTTTGTCTTTCTTTTTTTCAAACTTACTATACTTTTCTTTAAGCTCTTTCTCCTCAGACCAGAGTGCGAGTGCTTTTTCATAATTACTATTGATTAAACACAGAATAGATTTAGAGTAATATTCCCTAACTAATTCTGCAAATTTACTTATCTCTTTATTGTTTATCTTCTCAAAGTCTGTAGCAATTTCAGATACTCTTTGTATCTTCTCTGCAGCCATTCTCAAATCCATTGCACGTATAAGTGGAATTTGATTTTCCTCGGTGTATTTTCCTTCTTCCAAGAATCTTCTTATCTGCATAACAATCATATAATAAAATCTAGTTGTGCTGTCTCTCATTTCTTTAACAGAACTTGTGTTTCCTTCTAAAGATTCTTCAATCATACTGGTGGAAAGAAAATACATTCTTTTCAAACATTCTTCAATAGATAAATCTTCTATTTTGAAAGATTTAACAACAATTTTACCTTTATTCTCTTCTATTATCTGAACATTCATAAATTTCTTAAGAAACGAATAAAGTTCCTGAATATCTTTTTTATTTGCGCCTTCTTTTATTGTAATTGTTATTTTATCATTTCCTTCGAAGTATTCTTTGTAAAATTTTCTTTTGAATTGTTTATCATATTCAATTTCAGACTCTTTATTTTTGTCTTGCTTTGTAAATTCTGGCGCAATGGTAAGAATTCCATTTTCGGCAGTCATCATTTTTATCTTAGATCCTTTTTTCAGTTTTAGTAGTTTTGTCCATTCCTTTGGCAAGCTAACAAACAGCGATTTCCCTATTTCCTGAAGATTTCTCTCTATTATTTGCATATTTTACTCAATAATCTATTGTTTTTAAACATTTCTAAAGTTTAAAGAAGTTTAAAGATTTATAGAAAAAGTTTATATTAAAAATTTCCTGAACTATGTTATGGAAAACACACAGAATACAAACAAGATAGAAGATTATCTTTACGAAACAGACTATACTCTTGCAGGTTTCGTAGTAGGGAGAGATGGTCGAATGGGAGAAAGATATTTAGTTGGTGGAAAAGCTAAAGACTTGGCTGCTCAAGTGGCTGGCACTCCCTTAAAGCTAAATTCTTCGGTTAGTGATACTTCTGTCAAATTTAAAGAATCTTTATTAGTTAAAACCGCTCTATACTTAAAGCAAGAAGATTATCAAAGATTAGGCTTAGACGAAACAACAATATTAAGTGAAGAGCCATTTATTTCTCCAAGTATATTCAGTCTATCTGGCGAAGATACGAGAAATCCGGATTTAGACAAAATATTCTCTGTTAGATCTAAAAGCACCAGTATATCCTTAGAGTTCTTTTTACTAATGGGTAATCCTCTAAAGATACGCTACAAAAAAGAAGTTACTCCTGCCGGAATAAGTTTGACTTATGAAGTTCTAGAAAGAGCTGTCGCTTTGGAGGTAAAAAATGAATAAAAGTGATATGCTATTGGAAGATAGATTAGCGAATATTTTTCATTGCCAACGGAGCATCTTGCAAGAATCTTTGGACAGATTGAATGAAAAGCAAGTATTTTACAGCCAACAAGAAAATAAACAATCCGTTATAAATCAATTAGAGAAATATGCTCATTTTCCAAAAGGTCAAACTATTGATAGGGATAAGTTAACACAATTAGACGGAGATTTAGAGCATTTCGGCCTAGCAAAATTTTCCCCTTGTGGAAGTTATGGTGGCGATTGGGATTATGGTGATAGTGAATTTTTCCCGCACTTGACTCCCTTAGGATTTGAAATATTAAAAAATTATCTGGAGGTAAAAAATGAATAAAATAGACATGCACTGCCACACAACCAACAGAAGAATCGAAGGTGTTGCGGATAAATATCCTACTTTGGATGTAATAGAAAATTACATGAAACAAAATGAAGTAGAGAAAACTGTTTTACTTGCGACATATTTTCCTCACAAAGGGACTGGAATATCTAATTTTAGATTACTTGATTGGACACGTGGAAAAGATAATTTTTTTATGTTTGGAAGTTTAGACTTCGATCACTTTTATTTTCAAGGTTTGAATGAACTTGAAGAATTAGCTGAAAGAAAATTAATGAAAGGAATAAAAGTTTATACCTGCTACCAACATATAGATTTGCAATCAGACAAGTTCAAGGCAGTCGTGAATTTAGCAAAAGAACATAATTTGCCTATGATGTTTCACGTAGGATATTCTTATTCATGCATGAGTAAATGCGGGAAGGTTGCGTATACGCA
This sequence comes from archaeon, assembly GCA_037140195.1. Taxonomy (GTDB): domain Archaea; phylum Nanobdellota; class Nanobdellia; order Pacearchaeales; family GW2011-AR1; genus CABMGO01. Next base: position 15,497 of record JBAXEZ010000006.1, on the reverse strand, counting down.
GCCCGTAAGTCCAAAAAGCTTGGAAGAAGTTGTAAAAGCAAATCCTCAAGTGAATTTTATATTTAGCCATATGGGTAAGCCATTCTTTAAGGAGCTATTAGAAGTTGTAAAAGCAAATAAAAATGTTTATACGGACAGCTCGGGTTTAGTGGACTTTGATGAAAATCCAGCAAGTATAGAAAATGTAGTGGGTGAAGTAAAACAATTCGTAACAGAATGCGGAGCTGACCGACTATTATTCGGAACAGATTTTCCAGTACAAACTTACGCACATTCTGTTTACCTAATAGAAAAAGGAATGAAAGATTTTTCAGACTCAGAAAAAGAAAAAGTGTTTAGCGGAAACGCGAGGAGGTTATTAAGACTATGAAAAGCTTATTTGTAGCCGGAAGCTTTGACGAGCACAATGGAAAATCTTCATCTCTCGCAGATAAACTATATTCTGCAACAGGATTAGAATCTGATTATTTTAACGGGGGAAGTTACAGTCAGGTTTTAGATTTGGCAAACAATGTTGGAAAATATGACGCCGTATTTTGGCTTGCTAGAATACCAGAAGACAAACCTCGAGTGTCAGCAACGTTAAAGGATAATGGGCAATTTGTTTTTGTTTCATCAAAAAGAAACTTAGACGGAAAATTATCTACCTTGGATATGATACGCGATGCACTCTCAATAAAGAGTAATTTAGTTGTAGAATTTGGCGGAACAGATAATAAATACGAAGTAAGAGTTTTAGATCCATTAGGAAATGTTTTCTTAGATTGGTCTTCTGATTTCACTCTAGCTGGAAAAGTTATAGGAAAAAGAGCAACCGAATTAGTAGAGTACACTAGAGTAAAAAGCACTTCCGTTGGAGAAGAAATGGCCTCGCCAGTTGGTGAAGACTTTTTAGAACTAATAAGAAGCTATGCGAGAGTGTTTTCCAATGCAGTTCCTGGGGAAACAAGGCATTTGGGGAATGCTTCATTTAGATGCCAAAATGGTTTTCCCTCTTTCAGAAAAGAAGGCCTAGTGTACGTCTCAAGAAGAAATGTAGATAAAAAAGGAATACAGAAAGAGTCTTTTGTAGCAACAGATGCAAATTCAATAGATCCAAAATATTTCGGAAATCAGAAACCATCTGTCGATACCCCAATACAATTGAGATTATATCAATACTACCCAAATGTAAACTTTATGTTGCATTCACATTGCTATGTGGCTGGTGCTCCCTTCACAAAAAGAATGCTTCCTTGTGGAGCTATCGAAGAGGCCCAAGAAGTTGAAAGAGTCTTTCCAGATAGAAAAATAAATAACTTTGCTGTAAATCTCTTAGGTCATGGTTCTATGGTTGCTTCTGGAAGTGTCCAAGATATGAAAAATGTAAATTACGTTCCAAGAGCAATACCCGAAGTACATAAAAACTATTTGGAGGATTTAAAATGAAAGAAAACGAAGACTTGCAAGTGGAAAGATTAGGAAATCAACTTGAAGGATATAGTATAGGATTATGTGTAACTGGCGGAATTGCTGCAATAGAATCTCCAAAAGTTGCAAGGCAACTAAGAAGATACGGGGCCAACGTTAAAGTTTACACTACTCCTGAAGCTTTGAAATTTGTGGGAGAAGATTCTCTTATCTGGGGAAGTGGAAATGACGTTGTCAAAGGTTTAACTGGAAGAGCAGAACATATATGCTTAGAGGATTTAGTTTTGGTTGCCCCTGCAACTATGAATACTTGTAATAAAGTTCTCACAGGTATAGCAGACAACGTCGTAACTTGTTTGATAGCTAGTGCTCTAGGAAAGAAAGTTCCAGTTTACATGGCACCAACTATGCACATATCGCTTTACAATAATCCCTTTTTCCAAGAAAATTTACAAAAAGCTGAAAAGTATGGGGTAAAAATCATAGAACCTCGTTTCGGAGAAAATAAAGCCAAGATTCCAAAAACAAGCTTCCTGGTTGGAGAAGTAATAAAATATTTTCAAAAACAAAATGAGCAAAAAGCTTCATTAGGAGATTTAGAAAATGGCTCTTGAAGTTTTAATAACTAGCGGCGGAACTGTTGCGAAAATAGACGATGTAAGAAATCTTGGAAACTTTAGTTCTGGGACAACTGGAAGTTACATTGCGGAAGAATTTCTTAAGAGAGGAGCAAATATTCATTATGTATATGGAAAAAATGCAAAAAGACCATTTAGAGAAGAACTAAAGATGAATCCAAAAAAATCTTTGGAAAGTGAATTTGCAAGACTTGCGCTTTTATACAGAGGTTATCAAATGTTTAGCCCTCACCTGCAAGAATATCCAATAACGACCTTCGAAGAATATTACGAAAGAGTAAAGGGAATATTGACTCAAAAGAAAATCGATGTGGTTGTTTTAGCTGCTGCAGTTGGAGACTATGGTTACTCCACACAAGGTGGAAAGCTAAGCTCAGATGAAGAGAAATTAACTTTAGAATTTGTAAAGAATCCAAAAATAATCTCTCACGTAAAGGAGTGGAATCCGCAAGTTTACCAAGTAGGGTTTAAACTTCTTTCAAGAGTCAGCGAACAAGAACTAATAGAAACAGCATACAGACACGGGATAAAAAATCATTCAGATTTAACAGTTGCGAATACTTTAGAAGATGGGAGTTTTGCCAAGAGGAAAATATTTTTTATAACTCCTGAAAAAGAAGTAGCTCCAGTTTCTGAAAGAAATCTTGCATTTGAATTAGTTGGACGGGTTTTGAAAGAAGTAGAATAAAATAGATTTTATTTTCTTCCTAAAACCTTTTTTGCATTTCTAACCATTTGTAACTCTTCATTTGTAGGAATAACAAACACTTTTATTTTAGATTTATTATCACTAATGTCTAATTCGTTCTGTTTATTTTTAGCTTCATCTAGTTTCAATCCTAAGAATTCTAAATTGTCTGCAACGTACTTTCTAATAACTGCACTTTTTTCTCCGGCCCCACCAGTGAACACAATTGCATCAATTCCATTTAGAACAGCTACATAAGAACCTACTATTTTTAATAAGCTATACATATATACTTTCATCGCTCTTGCAGATTTCTCGCATTTACACATGTTCTCTTCTAATGGTCGCATATCACTAGTTAGCTCACTTAGTCCTTTAAGTCCTGATTCTTTATTTAAAATTTTCTCAATTTCTTTGTGCGAGATATTTTTCTCATTCATAATATAAAAAATAATTCCTGGATCTATAGAACCAGAACGTGTTCCCATAACATTTCCTTCCAAGGGAGTCATTCCCATAGAAGTATCTACTGATTTTCCCGCTTTCGTTGCGCAAACACTTGCGCCGTTTCCTAAATGGCAAGTAATTATTTTTGCTTTAGGATTGTCTAACAGTTTTATTGCTTCTTTCATAACATACTCATGGGAAGAACCATGAAAACCATATCTTCTAACTCCGTGTTCTTTATACCAGGAATACGGGACTCCGTAAAGATAAGCTTCTTCAGGTAACTCAGCATGAAATGCAGTATCAAAAATTGCTATTTGCGGAACTTTCGGAAGAAGAGACTCCATTAACTCTATCCCCTCAATATTTGCAGGATTATGCAGTGGCGCTAGAGGAATTAATTTTTTAAGTCCTGCAATAGTTTCTTTATCAATCAACGTCGGTTTTTTGAATTTTTCTCCACCATGCACTACTCTATGAACTATTTGCATAAGGTCTGCAATCATATTTTTTTCTTGAAGAATTTTTACAATCTCCTGAAAAGCTTGTTTATGGTTATCTAACTTAATCACAATTTCTTTTTTCTGACCATTTTCTTTAATCTTTATTTTGGAATTCGTATTTCCAATTTCTTCACATAAGCCAGAAAGAACAGTTTCTTCATTATCAAATACTTGAAACTTTATAGAGCTTGAGCCTGCATTGATTACTAATGATTTCATATAATAAGAAAATTTTGTGGGTTTTTAAACTAAACTGATTATCTTTTAAAAACCAACTCTTACAACTGCTCTTGGGACAACCTCTGGTACTGGATTTCCGGCACCCTGGTTGTTTAACTGAAGATTTAATCCTACTGAGAATCTCTTATCTTCTCCGAATTTCTTTGCTAACTCAACTTCACCATATCCCCACTGAACACCTTTTCTAGCTGCAACATTTACCTCAGCAAATGCTAGCACAGAGAAGTCTGCTGGAAGTTCTGCACCTGCTGCAAAACCTACAACTTGTCTATTGTCAACTTTTTCTCCTTCTTTATTTATATACATTGGAAGATAGCTAATTTTAGCAAATGTTCCCTTTGGTGTTGGTAATGAGTAACTCAAACCAAAACCTGCTCTGGAGAATGGTTCGTTTATGTGCTCTATGTTTACTCTTGCATTTAATCTGTCTGTTAAACCTTTCTCAACAACAGTTTTACCAAAATATCCATTGTCACCTTGATAAAAATCAAAGAATCCAGAAACTCTAGTGTTATAGGGTAGAGTCAATGAATGGTTTAATTCGGGATATGTGGTTTGCGCTCCGCTGTTTGCACTACCTGCCATAAAATAAGCAACATTACCTGTCAATTTTACGTCTTCGAGTCCTTCTGCCTTTAAGGAAGCCTGTGGAAGCAAGCAAAGTCCTGCTAGCGCAACGCTTCTCATTGCATTTTTCATATTTTTTGTTTGTTTTGTCATGTTTTTCTTTCCGTATTGTTTAACTCTAAACTATCTATGTCGTCCTAATGAATAAACTTTTACCCGAACTTCTCCGACTGTTACTCTATCACTTTTTTGCACTCTGAACTTTAGGATAAAAGATATAAAAATTAAAATCTATTCTCTGGAATATATAACCTTTTTATAAAAAGACATTAGTAGTTATATTTTTATACGCATCTTTCTTTAGTAATTTATGGTAAAAAAAGTATCTTCTAATTTGAAAAAGAAATCTATAAAAAGCACAATCAAATTAGGGGAAAAAAGACTAGTTACTGCTGCATTGCCCTACATTAATAACATTCCGCATCTAGGACATATAGTTGGTTCGCATTTGCCAGCAGATATTTTTGCAAGATTTTGTCGTGCTAGGGGTTACGAAACTTTGTTTGTTGGTGGAACAGATGAGCACGGTTCGACAACGGAAATTGCAGCAAGCCAATGTGGAGTAGATGTAAAAACTTTTGGGGATGTAATTCATGTAGAACACAAAAAGATTTATGATTGGTTTAATATTTCATACGATAACTTTTCAAGAACTACAAATCCAGAACACTATAAAACAACGCAGGAGTTTTTTAAGAAAATTTACGATAACGGTTTTATAAGAGAGGGCACAATGAAAGTGTTTTATTCTCCAAAGGAAAACAGATTTTTACCAGATAGATATATTATGGGGACATGTCCTAAATGTGGTTACGAGCGAGCAAATGGTGATCAGTGTGAAAAGTGTACTTCTGTTTTAGAACCTCTGCAACTAGTTAATCCTAAATCTTTACTTTCTGGAGACAGCATTGAGATAAGGGATGCAAAACATTTATTTTTAAGATTAGATAAGATAAGTAAGAATTTAGAAAAATGGATTAAAACACAAAAGATATGGCGTAGCCAAGTCAGTGCGTTAGCTATGGGTTGGATAAAAGAAGGATTAAAGGAAAGATGTATTACTCGTGATTTAAAACATGGTGTACCTGTTCCACTTAAAGGTTACGAAGATAAAGTATTTTATGTTTGGTTCGATGCACCGATAGGGTATGTTTCATTTGCGCGAGAAAAATCAAAAGGGGATTCTTTTTGGACAGGAAAATCTAAAGTATATCATTTTTTAGGAAAAGATAATATTCCATTTCACACAATATTTTGGCCAGCAATTTTACTCGCAAGAGGCGGTTTGAATTTACCTTACAATGTAATTGGTTTGCAATATCTCAACTACGAAGGCGGAAAATTTTCAAAGAGTCAGAAAAGAGGAGTATTTTGCGAGAAGTTACCTGAGACAGGAATAAACGTAGATCTATTAAGGGCATATTTAACTTTCGTAATTCCCGAAACAGGGGATACAGAATACAAATGGGAAGACTTCCAAAAAAGAGTAAATGCTGATATAATAGGTAATTACGCAAATTTAGTAAACAGAACAGTTAACTTTATTTCAAAAAGATTGGGCGGAGAAATTTTAAAACCTAAAACTTCCGAACTTTCAGAGTTAGATAAACAACTTTATTCTCTAATAGAAGAAAAAACTAAAAAGATAACTGATCTATTAGAAAACTCAAGAATAAGAGAAGCTTTCTTAGAAATACTTTTACTTTCAAATGCAGGTAACAAATATTTTGATGACACCAAACCTTGGGATATTGTTAAGACCGACGTAGAAAAAACAAAGAGAATCCTTTACGTTTGTGCAAATTTATGTAGATCTTTAGCAATTCTTTCAGCCCCGTTCTTGCAGACAACCGCTCAAAAAATTTGGGAGCAATTAAATCTTAAAGGGAAAGTAGATTCGCCTGAAATTTGGGATAGTGCTTCAGAAATTTGTTTGGAATCTGGACACAAAGTAAACGAACCACAAATTCTATTTGAAAAAGTTACCGAAGAATCTTTAGCGAATTTTAAGAAAATTGCATCTGACACTCATGATGTTTCGGAATTATTTAAGCCAAAACTTAATAAACCAGTAGAAACTAAGAAAATAGAAGGTATAGCAACGATGGCAGACATGATAAAATACGACGATTTTGCAAAATTAGACTTGCGAGTTGGAACTATAAAGAACGTTGAACCTCTAGAAGGTGCAGATAAACTTTGGAAGTTAACTGTTGATCTAGGAACCGAAATCGGGCAAAGAACTATTCTTGCAGGAATAAAAAAATACTATTCTAAAGAACAACTTACAGATAGACAAATAATTGTAATCGTAAATCTAGAATATAGAAAAATGAAAGGTTCTGAATCACAAGGAATGCTTTTAGCCGCAGGAACTGCAGCTTCAGATACTTGTATTTTAATTTCTCCAGAAAAGAAAGTTGAAAACGGAACTAAGATAGGATAATCATACTGATTTGAAATGGTGCGAATAAGAAACTATCAAGAAAAAGATAAAAAAGCAGTAGCTAATTTTGTTATGAGGTTACGTGAAGAAACTTATGGTTCTCCTCCTAAAGATATCTCGGACCTAGTGGATATTAATTCTGGCTATCATTTATTCCTAGTAGTTGAGGAAAAGGGAAAAATAGTCGGGACTTGTGGGTTGTATAAAACCGACTATGGTGGCGAAGTGCGGAGAGTTTATCTTGAAAAAGGGTTGAGAAAAAATGGTCTCGGGAGTAAAATGATTCAGAAAATATTCAAATATGCAAAAGATAAAAATCTTAAGAAAATTACCGTATTTACCTACTCGACAAATAAAAATGCAGTAACCTTTTTCTCAAAAGTTGGGTTTAAAAAAATAAAAACTGAAGAAGGTAAAGTCTACTTTGAAAAATTATTTAAAAAATAAAAATTTTACTTAAGCTGCTTTATTAGCATAGAAATTCTCAACTGCTTTCTGATATCTCTGTTTTCCGTCTTCTACGTATTGAGAAACTTCTGCAGCATTCTTTTCAGATTCTGTTCTACATGTACCTATCAATTCTAAAGTTGCAGTTCTTTCTGCAATTAATGCATCAACTGCTTTCTTGATTGGTTCAGCATGAATCATTGGACCATATCCTGCTTCGATTACTTTCTTACCGACATCAGCACCGAATTGAGCTAAATGTTCTAATCCTTTTTCTAAACTTGCTGTTCTTGCATTTTGTACTTCAGCAGCTTCAAGTCCGCCAAGGATAGAGCTGTAAGCAGCACTCATTGCAGTAAATAATGAATCATGTAATTCTAATGTGACTATTCCTCTTCTATAGATTTGCTGTTTGCCTTCATGAGATGATGCAAGCTTAGCCATAAGAACTTCACCAGCAGCATAGCCTGTTGTGAATCCTTGAGAAACGTCTAACCATAATTGATATTTTCTATCTTCATTCTTAAATGCATGATCTAATCTGTCTCTAACACCTTGTAATCTTGCTTTCTCAGCATCATTTTCTGCATGTGCATCTACTGCTTGATTAGCTGCGATGTAAGCTTGTTTTGCAGTTTCTAATCTTACGGCTTGAATTTGTAGAAGATCTTTAGAGTCTGCTTCAGCTTCTTTCAATGCGGATCTATACTCAACATAAGCGTTTAAGATAGCATTTTCAGCATCAATTTGTTTCTTTACGTCAGCATTTACAGCTTCACAGATATCTTTAACTTTATCAAATCTAGAGGCGGGTGTTCCTCTTACAATCTTTACTGCAAAATTACGTGCTTTCTCTTTATAATCAATTTTTCCGTCTTTTAATTGTTCTACTGCAACATTTGCATCTTCAATAACTGAATCAGATAGTTCTGTAATTTGTCCATATCTATTTGCAAATTTCATAGCTCTTACATTGTCTCTAACAAGTTCATTGTAAGCACCAGAATACTGAACAACTTGTGCAATGTTTAAAACTTTAGCTGGATCAATATCAGAAACTTCTTGTAATAAACCAACTAATTGTGATTCTTTTTTATCTCTAATACTTATTCCAACTTTTTCTAAAACTTGTAAAGAATTTTCTAAATATTGTAGAATTCCAGTTCCAACAGCTTTTGCTTCTTGAACAACTATTGTTGGCTGTGCGGACTGTTGTGTCGCTAATTGAGTATTTTCTTCTACCATGTAGACTTCTATTTTTATTGGTTTATAAATCTTTCGACTTTGTTACCCTTTACAAATTACTACAGAATAGAAATATTTAAAAAGCGATTTTATGTAAAAAACCTATGGCAAAAAATAATCTTCCTGGAGAATCAGTAGATTTGAACACTGCTCTAAAAATAAGAAAAATAGAAGAAGAACTTAGAGGAGTCGAGGGCGATGTGGAAGCACAATTTAATATTAATGTATTAAAGGATAAATATACTGATGTTCTAAGAGCTGCAGATATTGCTGGCGGGAAAACTCCTGATGAAGAAAAGATTGCAGCAGCAACAGAAATTTATTTTTCTAGATTAAATACTTTTCAAGGACCAAAAAGAACTTTTAGTGTTAAACTTGCTGAAGCTTATGTTGAAAGAAAAAGACTTGGAATGAAATATGGAATTCCTACTGTATTGGCAATGAGTGCAGCAGCCGCTATTTGGGCAGGTTCAGTAATGTTTAAGTCTGCGCATCAAGCAGCACTTGAAAGCAGAGTAGAAAATAGAGTAGAGAATGTTTTCAAACAAAGTCATGTAATTGAAGGAGAACTAGCTGCAGAAGACAAGAAAGCATTAGCACATCCAGAACTTCCAGAAAGCGAGAAAGTAAAATTACAAGAGAACGTGAAGGTGGCAGATAGTCAATTAGCAGAAGTAAATACTTTCCTAAAAGAAGTTTGTCCAAATGGCTCTGCAAGAAAAGAAGTTACAAGAGAAAATTTTAATGCAGTAGAAAATCGTATTGCTGGTTATGAAAGCAAATTAGGAATTGCACAAGAAAAATTAAAAGGTGCAAAAGAAATTGTTCAAACTCAAGAAGAACTAACAAGTACAAAAAGAACTCTAGATTCATTGCTTGCGGAAGTAAAGAGTATCAAACCTGCAGAATCTTTCCAGAAAAGCGCAGAGTCATTTTACCATGGCGGTATGGCCTGTGTAGCAAATAGGCAACTGAATGAAGCAAGAAAATATCAATCTGAACTTAGGGGAGTAAAAGGACAGGTCGGAGAATTCGAAAGCTTGCGTGTAAAAGTTGGACCCGTTTACAATGATATTAGGGCAATAGCAAAGGAAGACCTTTCTAGACTTGAAGCAGAACAAATGTTTGTAGATGCTAATCAAGCAATTGCTTCAGCAAATGTTCTAAAATTAAAACAAGCAGTTACAGATTTAGAGGGAGTAGACAGGAACTTAAACTTAGAATTTACAGATTATGTTATGGATTGCGATCGTAGAATGCCAGACAATTCCAATATTCAAGTAATAAGATTTTATGCAGTTCTAGAAAGAAAAGGGAAAGATGGGAGAACAATTCCAGTAACAATAACACATGAAGAAAATAAGTCTAGAGTAACGGTTAATAAAAGAGGATATCGTGTTGGTGAAGTAGCTTTAGCTAGAGGGCAAACCCCGAATGACATTAGACATGCTGGAAAAGAACCGGAAATATATACAAGACTTCTTCATGATATCGAAGACAATGGTGTTATAGACAATGCAGTTTTCGCAGTTAAAGAGAGAGGATATAAAGATGCAAGAATTAAAATGAAAGGAGTGCCTCCTTGCGGTGGCGAATATCCTTATTAATAAAAAATGGTAAGCGGACAATCAGTATACGAAACAGTTAGAAGTAAAGTACGAGAAGTAGAAAGTCAGTCCGGAGATCTAGATGCAACTCTTCGAGCAAATGAAAAAAGAATTTTAGCACTAAATGAAGAAAGAGGCCAAATGTACATTAAGCTAGCAGATATTTTTAGCCCTGATATCTCTGGTGAGTCAGTGGCAAAGATAAAGCAATTACCTGAGATTCAAAAAGAAGCAGATACTGTTTTCGCTGAAAGACAAAAACGAAGAATAGAAATTGAAGGAGCCATGGGGCAAAATCAAGCACAAAGACAAGAGTTAGAATCAAAGCTTGGCGATATTACTGGAAAACTTAACGAAACAATTTCAGAAAGAGACGGTCTTAAAGAAAAAGCTTTCAAAAGCCTTTCAGAATTACCAGAATATACTGCACTGAGAGCAGATGCTGAAAAACAAGACGCAACTCTTAAAAAATATTCACAAAGACTAGAAGAAAAGAAAGCAGAAGCCGAAAGTAATCTTCCAAATTTCGAAGGAAATAAATTATTCATGTACTTAGTAGACAGAGAATTTAATCCAAAAGAAAAACCAAGAGGTTTAATTGGAAAGTTAGATACTTGGGTTGCTGGAATTATTGGGTTTGAAGAAAATAAAGCTGCTTATGATTCCTTACGTACAATGCCGGAGCTAATGAGCTTAAACATTAACCAAAGAAATGAAGTTCTTCAAGAAACCGTAGTTCAACTTAGAAAATATGAAGGCCAAGTGTCTGAAGAAGTCGGATTGACAAAAGTAATGCAAGGAGAAGCAAAACTTAGAACAACAAGAAACGTTGTAGCTTCACAAATCGAAAAAGCAGATAGTCTCTATCAACAATATTCTGATGAAAGAGCAAAGATAGATAGTACAAAAGATCCTTATCGTGCTGAATTGAAATCACGAGTCATAGATTTACTAAATGGCGAAGATGTTGCGCAATTAAAAGAAATGGCAAGAAAATTCCCTGGATCCGATGATGATAATTTAGTTGCTAAAATTGAAGCAATTGATGTAGAGCTGGAGTTAGTAAAAGACAGAACAAAGAATGTAAAAAAGTCCAGGGATGCATTATCTGAAAAGTTGTCCGGTTTGAGAGACATAGAAAGAAAAGCCAGTAGATATACTTCCAGTGATGACTATTATGAGGGAGTCGATGTAGGTTCATTATTAACTGGTTATTTTGCAGGAAGCCACAGTTCAACAAGTATTGCGTCCACAATCGAAAGATCCCATAGAGAAGTTTATCATGCACCTCCTGCCCCTGTATATCATTCTAGCCCAAGTAGGAGTTCTTATTCCTCTCACTCGATCGGTGGAGGATTCAGCGGCGGCGGTGGCGGATCTCATTCAATAGGAAGATAATCTTAATTAATTTTAATATTTTATTCTTTCATTTAACCTTTTTTAGTTATCTAGAAATGTCTTAATTTATTTTTTATCTGTTACTCCTTTATAGTAACATTTAAATAGTGTGGTTTTATAGTTTTTTCATGGAAGATTCACCAAAAATAGAGAAGAGAGTACCTAACTTGCAGTTTAGAACAAGTTATTTGGGTGCTATAAAGCAACTCCCCGTTTTATGTAGAGCTATTCAGAGGGTTAATCCCAAACAAGAGGTCTACTTGGACTGTGCTGATTTCGGAGGTCGTTTTTGTTTGGTTGATACTTTACAAAAAGACATGGAAAGAATCGGAGTTCCATTAGATAGCATTCATTTCAATTCACATTCTTATTATCCAGGGGGAGGACTAAGCGTTCGTTTTACGGTAGAGAACGATCCAATTTTTTTTAGCGAGAATTATTTATCTTTGACAATTGATCCATTAAAATTCGAAAGAAGAAAATTACTTAGTGCGGCAGAGATTAAAGATCTCCGAGAAAAATATGGGGGAGGATCAGATAATGTTGTTTTAGGAGGTTCTCTTACACAGTCAGAAGGAGTTATGTTAATAGATGCGGCGAAAAAAGTTATCAAACAAAAACCACGCACAAAATTTCTTCTTGTTCCGCGATCCAGTATGGAAGATTTTGTAAGAAAAGTTACTCCTAGCATCCCGAGACTAGCTAGTAGCCTTTGGAAGAGAAGAAATGAAAGTAATTTTTCAATTGTAACAGAACTTGGAATATTAGATAGTCTGTACTCTATATGTGACACCGCAATAATAGGAAGTACATTCGAGTACGGGACTGGGCAAAATCCACTCGAACCTGCATTTTATGGAAAACCAATGCTTTTCGGAGGACAATTCCGTAATAATGAATATGCTTACCGGGGCTTAGAAAAAACAGGATTATTAAAAGCAGCTAACTCAAAAGATGAATTGGTAGAAGCATTAAAAAATCCAATGAGTCCTAAAGAATTAAAAGCAGTAAGAAGTCGTGTAACTACCTTTTTTGATTCAATGCAAGGTGCTGCAGATTTATACGCTAAGGTAATTGATACTGCACTGAGAGGCGAACCAATCCCTAAGAATTTGGAGCGGAGAGTAACAAATTTTTTAGAAAATAAATATTCAGCTTGGGAGCAAAGTTTAGGAGAATAAAATAATGGAAAGTCACACAGCAGAAAAAATAGATATACGAATAAAAGCTGAATATTTGGGTGCAATAAAGCAAATTCCTTACTTATGCAAGGCTATTCAAAGGGCCATGCCTGAAAAAAAAGTTTGCATAGTTTGTTGGGATTATTCGGATAGGAAGCTAAGCTATTCAGATTTAGTCTCAAAAGGACTAAAGCGAGAAGAGTTATCTTCGGAATCTATCGAGATTAGACAGTGCGGAGAAGGGGCTACCGGAGAAGGAGTTGCTAATCTTCTCTTAGACTTCAGCACATCACTAGAAGTTTCATATCGCAGAAAAACTTTGTCGTTACCTATTGATCCTCTAAAATTTGAAAGAAGAAAAACTCTCAGTAAAGAAGAAGTAGAAGAATTGCGAGAAAAGTATGCTCCGAATACAGACCGAGTTATATTGGGTGGTTCTTTAAGGCAAGACGAAGGGGAACCTTTGGTTCGAGCTATGGCACCTCTATTAAAAAAGAAATCAAATACAAAAGTTCTTCTTGTTCCAAGGTCCTGGCCAAATGATTTCTCTAAAGGTCTTGATTCTTTTTTTCAAACTGCGGGCTTGGAGAACAGGGATAAATTTCATGTTGTAACTGAGTCAGGCATATTAGAAGATTTATACTCTATATGTGATCTTGCTTTTGTTGGTGATACAATAAATAGAGGGACTGGGCAAAATCCACTCGAGCCAGCATTTTATGGAAAGCCTATCTTGTATGGGGGTACCTACATGTGTAACAAATTTGCATTCAAAGGACTTTCAAGAAGCGGTTTGCTGCGAGCAACAGATGGTTTGGAAGATCTTACTCAAGCAATAAGAAATCCTCTAGCGGGCAAAGAACTTGCGGAAGCACAAAGAAAAACTTCTGAATTTATTGATTCAATGCAAGGAGCTGCAGATTTGTATGCGCAGCTAATAAAAGAAGTTTTAGACACAGAGCAATTAGATAATAAACAAGGGAGAAAAATAGAAGAGTTTTTAGAAACTAAATATTATCAGTGGGATACAGCGTTTAATTAATAATCTAATTGCCACAACATTTAAATATCCTTTAATGTATTTATTATAAATGGAAAAGAGGTTGATAGCTTGGTTGCCCGAGATTCATAAAGCAGACGTTCCGCTTGCTGGTGGTAAGGGCGCAAATTTAGGTGAAATGTATAATTCTGGTTTTCCAGTTCCTCCTGCATTCATAGTTACGACGGAAGCACATCATTATTTTATGGAATCTACAGGACTTAAGGAAAAGATACATCATATTCTTTCTAAAATGAATATCGAAGACACTAAAGTCTTAACCGAAAAAGCAAAAGAAGTTAGAGATTTGGTTGTAGAAACGAAAATGCCCGAAGATCTAAAACAAGAAATAATTGAAGCCTATGATAATTTTAATGTAGACTTAAGCGAAATGAAGGGTGCTCCAGATGCTTTAGCGATTATGAAAACAGCAAGAGAATCTATTTTTGTCGCAGTTCGTTCATCTGCAACAGCCGAAGATTTGGCAGAAGCTTCCTTCGCAGGTCAACAAGATAGCTATATCAATGTAAAAGGAAATGATGAATTAATAGAAAAAGTAAAAGCGGTTTTCGCTTCAGCCTTTACAGCACGAGCAATTTATTACAGACTGAAAAAGGGTTTTGACGCTTACGTCGGAATTGCAGCTGTAGTTCAAAGAATGATTAACTCGGATAAATCCGGAGTTATGTTTTCAAGAGATCCAGTTAAGCAAGAACACATTTTAATCGAAGCTGTTTTCGGTCAGGGTGAAGGAATAGTTTCGGGGAGAATCAAACCAGATAGTTATATAGTTTCTAATGATTTTGACATTATAAGCGAATCTGTTTCAGAAAAGAAAATTGCAATCGTTAGAGATTCTTCGGGAATTACTAAATCTGTAACATTAAGTCCTGAAAAAGCTAAGCAAAAAGTTTTGAAAACATTCGAAGTAAAACAACTTGCCGAGTATGCTGTAAAATTAGAAAAACATTATAGTCATCCCCAAGATATCGAATTCGCAATGGAAGATGGTGCAATTTTTATTGTTCAAACAAGAGCTGTCACAACTTTAGTTGACAAACGTGGGGATGCAGAATTATCCGGAAAGATTTTAGTCTCTGGTTTGGGCGCAAGTCCCGGCGTTGGCTCCGGCCCCGTAAGAATTATTAGATTAATGGAAGATTTAGACAAAATAAAAGAGGGCGATGTTTTAGTTACTCAAATGACTAACCCTGATATGGTAGTTTCTATGCAAAAAGCTTCTGCAATCGTAACAGATGAGGGAGGAGTAACTGCTCATGCTGCAATCGTTTCAAGAGAAATGGGAATTCCTGCGGTTGTTGGAACAGACAATGCTACATCAGTTTTGGAAGATGGCCAAGTAGTAACTGTCGATGGTACAAACGGAAAAGTATACTTGGGAAAAGCAGAGAATAAGAAAGTAGAAGTGCTTCCAGTTGTTGAAACGAAAACAAAAATAAAAGTTTTAGTTGACTTGCCAGAATTCGCCGAACGTGCAGCTAAAACAAAAGCTTTTGGCGTAGGTTTAGTGAGAATGGAAGGAATTATTGCTACAAATGGAAAACATCCTTTGTATTATGA
>JBAXEZ010000005.1:0-29705 GCA_037140195.1 archaeon | reverse complement strand
AATAAAGATTTCTTTCCCATCGCTCTAAGTATCGGACTTATTTTACTTAATTTCTCAACATTCTCTTTAATTTTTTGGATTACAAAATGTTCTTCTTCTCTTGTTAAAACTTTCAAAGAATCTAAACTTAATCTAATACTTCCATTCAAATAAAATTTATTCACACCAATTGCTTTCAAAACATGACTTCCAGCAAGTTTATTTGAACTACAAGCAGAACCGGTTGAAATTAAAATTCCTTCTTCATCCAACAACATTTGTAAACTTTCACCTTCAATTCCATAAAAAGAAAAACATGCATTGTTGTAAATTCTCTGGCTTTGAGAACCATCGAGTTTTGCACCCGGAATTTTTAAAATTTCTTTAATAATTCTATCTCTAGAATTTCTAACTTCAAACTCATTTCTTTTCAAATCAATCGCCTTAGCCAATGAAATAATCCCCAAAACATTTTCAGTTCCATTTCTCATTCCGTCCTCCTGCCCTCCCCCATTAATCAGCGGAGAAATCTTGACACCTTTACGAACATACAAAAATCCAATTCCTTTCACAGCATTAATTTTATGTCCGGAAACAGAAAGTAAATCTACCCCAATAGAATTTACGTTTATAGGAATTTTAGCAAACGACTGAACAGCATCAGTATGGAATAAAACTTTTTTTGACTTACAAATTTTCGCAATTTCTTCTATTGGCTGAATTGTTCCAATTTCATTATTTACATGCATCACAGAAACAAGTAAAGTATCTTTTTTTATTTTCTTTTTCAACTCATCAATCTTGACAATTCCCTCGCTGTCAACACCAATAATATCAATTTTGTAACCTTGTTTTTTCATTGAATTACAAGTTGCCAAAATACTAGGATGTTCAATTGCTGAAACAATAATGTGCTTTTTCTTTGGATTTGCAAGCGCAAGCCCTTTAACGGCAAAATTATTGCTTTCAGTTGCACCCGAAGTAAAAATAATTTCATCCGATTTTGCACCAATAAAATCCGCAATTTTATCACGAGCATTTTCTATTTCAATTCTCGCTTCCTTTCCTAAAGAATGTCTTGAAGAAGGATTTCCGAATATACCGAACTTACCTGCAATTTCTTTTTTAACTTCTTCGGCCAAAAAGGTAGTCGCAGCATTATCGAGATATATCTTTGTCATTTTTATTTTAATATTTGAATTCACAATTACAGTATTTCAAAACCTCCTTATTATATTGTTTGCAAACATCGCACGCACACTTTGTTGTTTTCATCAACTGTAAAAGTCTTTGAATCTCGAGTAACCCATTAGTTTTCTTTTCATGAATATTTTTAGCAGAAACTTTTATTTCTTTCATCATCTCGGCAGATAACTTAATCTTGTTTGCTCTTTTATTAGAAATATATTGCGAGACAGCAGCTTTACTCACTCCTAAAATATCTCCTGTTTTTTCATAACTCAATTTATATTCATCTACGAATATAGATGCTAATTCCTTTCTAATTTTTGGTATAATATACCAAACTTCTATTTCTTGAGGTAATAAGTACACTTTAAGCTCCTAGAATGTTAACTATAGTTTACTTTATAAATATTTCTAAATAGAATAAGGATCCCTTTCTCTTTTTTTCTCAACATAAGCAACAGCCCTTTTCCCATCACTTTTCATTCGGACAGTATCTCCGGTTTGAACTTGATTATAAAAAGATTCTAAATCCATTATGTCTCCAGCAGCACCCATTGCTGGAATCCCCAAGTCTCTTGCAACAGTCATTGCATGCGAAGTCTTATCCGCTTCCAAACAAGTGATTATTCCTTTTTTGTTGGGAGTAGCACCCGACATGTCAACAATTTCATTATCTAACTTATCACAAACTAAGAGATATTCCGAAAAAAGAGAATTACCTTGCCTCCAAACATTCTCATGCGCCCTTAGCAAACCCTGGCCCCTTTCTTCAAAACCCACTAGCCTCAAACCAGTATTAAAGTTATTCATTGCCTGAAAATCTTCGTTCATAGAAAGTTTACTCTTTGATAACCATTCTACCGATTCTTCACTTGCAAGCATCAACCCAGTCTCAATTAAAATACGTCCAATTCCTGCTCGACTACAAGTCACATAAGCTGGAAGAGACAAATCTCCTGCAATGCCATTACAAACTTGACTCTCCAAACATGGCACTCCTCTAGGAACATCAAGAGTAGGTACATCAACAGAAGAAGTTGCTTTCGAAAGTTGCCTTATCTGAACAAAAAAAGGTTTTCTCCCTGGAGCGAGTAAATATTCAACCTGAACATCACCTTTCATTTTCAAACCTTTCGCCGCATCACGTGCACATTGCACCAAATTATATTCTTCGCTCGCAGAAATAAAATCATGAGGTTTATCAAAAACACCCCAAGGACCGTGCTCATCCAAAAAACTAAACTCAGTATGCATAGGAAATGTTTCCCCACCAGGATATATTGTCGAATAATCGGCGCTATCTTTCCCAAGCTGAACAGTTCCTCTCAAAGCAAAATCAGTAACTTCTTTCTGAACAATCATTGCAATATCTCGCGAAAATTCTACGCCCATTCTTTCAGCATATGCTCTAACCTTTTGCTGAGAAGGAGAAATATGAACTTGATATAAAGCGTCTGAAAGACCCTCGTAACTATTTATCCCCTTCAAACTTAAGAACATCCCTGCAAAACTTGCTTGATTACCATCTTCTAAAACAGAAGAAGAACGAACCACATCGGGATTACCAATTTTTTCAAAGGCTAATTTAACTTCATTAGTAGGATAATTCATAGAATTTCTTTCACCAATAATAAAATTTCTAGAATAATTAACAGGGACAATAAAAAACTCTGGAACTTCTACCCTCTCCGATTTCCTCGCCCAATTATAAAGACGCAATAAATTATGTCCTTTCCCACCGACATCAGCTATAGGATTATGTCTTAATTCCTCGCCACACCAAACAAGTCTACTTCTTACCATTTTATTTCTTCAGAACTCTCGTGCTCTGTAACGAACACCTCATAAACATTAAATAATTGTTATTTAAAAGCTTTATTGCAATCTGCAACCAGATAACTCAGCTAACATTCCCAAAGAAAAACCGCTAGGAACAACTCTATTATCAATTCTCCAAGAAGGAAAAACAATTACACCATTACATTTTTCAGGAGAAAAATGGCAATCAATAATATTCAATTCTTTAGAGCTATTTCCAAACAGATCTAACTGTGCTTTAACCTGTGGATGGTCTGCAAATCCATAAAGCAAAACACCTTTCTCATTTAAACAATTTACAAAAGCAACCATTGACTTTTCCTCAGCAATTGCCTTTCCAGTAAAAATAACATCACCAAAAGCAAAAAAAACTAATAAGATTAGCAAGATCACTCCTGCCAAAAACCAAAGTTTAGTCTTCAATTTCATTAAAACCTGAAAACTCGAGTCTTTTTAAGATTGATTGTTTTCCGAAATAGCTATCAAAACATTTATAAAACAAAAACGCGCTAAATAGACATGGTAATTTGGTGGATTATAGGTGGTATCGTTGTTATTGCTGGAATTTTCTTCATGTATTACAATAGATTCATTAGACTTATTAACCAAATTGAAAATTCTCTGAGCCAAATTGATGTTCAACTTAAAAGAAGAGCAGATCTAATCCCTAACTTGATGGAATCCGTAAAGGGATACATGAAACATGAAAAATCAATTATGGCAGAAGTTACAAACGCAAGAAAGTTACTTGTTGGTGCTAAAGGATTAAACAACCAAGTTAAAGCAAACGATAAACTTGAAGGTGCCCTAGGAAGATTATTCGCAATCGCAGAAAACTATCCTAATCTAAAAGCAAATGAAACATTCTTACAATTGCAACAAGAATTGAGCGCAACAGAAGACAAAGTGGCATATTCAAGACAATATTATAACGATGGAATAATGTCTTATAACATGGCATTAAGAACAATACCTGGAAAATGGTTTGCTTCTATGTACGGCTTTGGAGACAATAAAAAATATCTAGAAATAACGACAGCAGAAAGAGCTACTCCAAAGGTTAAGTTTGATTAAATTTTCCATAACCCCTTCATCGCAATCGAGCCGAAGCACTTAAAAACTAATCTTACTAAGTAAAATTATGGTAGAACGAATTTCTTTTTACGACCAAATATCTAGAAACAAACGTAATTCTATTTTATTATTCGGAATAGTCGGCGCATTATTAATCGCATTAATTTATTCCATAGCTAAAGCATTCTCTGGCCTTGATTCTTTCGTTATTCTAATTATGGCAATAATAATCACAACGATTTACTCTTTAGTCAGTTATTATTCTTCTGATTCCATAGCTCTGATGTCTGTTGGAGCAATTAAAGCAAACCAAACTCAGTATAGACAATATTACAATTCGGTAGAAGGATTAACTTACGCAAGCGGAATTCCAATGCCACAGTTATATATTATGAACAATCCACAAATTAACGCTTTCGCAACAGGAAGAGATCCAAAACATGCAGTAATTTGTGTAACAACCGGAGCTCTAGAAAAATTAAACAAACAAGAACTCGAAGGAGTTTTAGCACACGAAATGTCTCACATTGCAAACTACGACATTAGATTTATGACTTTAACCGCAATTCTCGTCGGAATGATTTCCATAGTCGCTCAAATATTTTTAAGAAGTTTGTGGTTCAAAAATAGTGATTCGGACAATAATAAAGCACAAATGATATTCCTAGTAATCGGAATAGTCTTAGCAATTCTAGCACCGATAGTAACTTCTTTAGTTCAGCTAGCAATCTCAAGAAAAAGAGAATACGTTGCAGATGCAACCGCAGTAAAATTCACAAGAAGCCCAACAGGTTTAATTAACGCTTTAACAAAAATAAAATCAAACTCTGAAATGAAAGTTTCTGGCTCAGTATCTCCATTATTTTTAGCAAAACCAAACAAAGCAGCAGAATTATTTTCAACTCATCCACCATTAGAAAAACGTATCGAGATTTTAAATAAGATGTGATAAGCAGTCCATAAAATAAATAAAGGCTCCGCAAAAGCAAATGTTTAAAACCCCCTTGAGAACTACATCATTCATGGTTGATTCAAATCAAGCAGCACTAGTCAATATTCCAGCCCCTGATGGAGTTCCGATTGAAGAAATGCTATTTGGCAAGTGGCATGTAAAAGATAGAAAGACATTCAAAGATTCAATCCGTTCAAGGGTACTTGATGATGGCCATGTACTTGCAAGTACGATATTCTATCACGACAGAGAAAAAGTATTCTTCTCAGCTGATTTCGCATGCAATATTCCAGAAGCACATGAGAATAGATTTAAGGCATTGTATTCTGATGCAAAAGAGTATTTCAGATCAAAAGGCATAAGCGTAGACTCGCTTGTAAAGCCAGATGAGCCAAATCACAAGGTATCTTCTTATCTCGCTTCAATACATACATTCGGTTCACTTGTTAGAAATATAACTTCAGAAGAGGAGCTTAAGCTTGTGATTAGGTCTATGGGCTCTGCGATAGATGATTATTTTGAAGAGACGCATGGCATGCCAAGGCAAGAGCTTGTAGATTACGGCATGCTTGGCAAGATATCAAACGGCTCTAAGATATGGGAGCCAAAAGAAGGGCTGTATGTCATAATGGAAGCCCCATTATCAGTAAACTCCCCTTGGCATCTGCAGATGCAGTTCAACTGCGATGAAAAGCATGACACATCTAAGCTAGTAAAATATCAGCAGGCTATAACTTCATATTTGGAGCAGAGGTTTGAATTCTTCAACAATCATGTCATAAATAATTCTGACCCTAGGATTGATTTTAGAATAGACTTAAGCGAACTATTAAGGAAGAAGCTTAAAGCAAATGATGAGCTCGCGTTCTTGGTTGAATAACCCGATTGTTTGATCAGTGACTATTTATCTCTCTGTTCTAATTATCTTAGCAGAATTGTTTTCGACTCATCCAGATATAAACAAACGTATAGAAACTCTTAGAAAGATGTAGTTAAGAAAGTAATATAAATCTTCATTTCCTAAGTATTCTATGGAACAAAAAGAGATAACGATTATTGTGCCAGGCGCATACAGCCTATCTCACTACCATTCTTGGACTAAAAATTTATTCAATTCTATTGCTCATTTACTTCGAATACAACCTGCAAGAAAAGACCACGTAAGAAATTGGAAAAAGAAAATGAACTTGCAAAATCTAGTTTGGATGAGATGGACACGACAAATAGATGGGCTATCTCTCTGGCTAGCAAGAAGAAAGTTAGCAAGAATACTAAAACACTACAAGAACGAAAAAGTCAAATTAGTAGGAGTAAGTTTGGGCGGAAAAATAATAACCGATCTAATGAAAGAGAAATTTTATAAAAATATTTCCAAAGTAGTTTTAGTATGTTCAATAAATGACTTAAATAAAATAAACTATAAACATCCAGCGATAATAAACATATACTCCGAAAATGACAACCTTGCAAAACTAGCGATAGACTTCTACGCTCCGTTTCATGGAGGGCAGAAACTTAACGGAAAAAATATTAAGAATATAAAGCTACCAAATATAGACCATGACGGATTCTGCTCAGATAGAATTGTAAATGCAGGAAAATTTAAAGGGAAAAAAATAACTGAAATACTAAGTAGTTTTCTATCAATTGAATAATTTCTAATTCTGATCACGATATTGTAATTGATAAGCTATCCACAAAATAAAAGAGGGCCCCCACAAAAGTAAAAACGCAAAAAATGCCCAAGTTACTTTTACCCAAGGCCGCACATTTTTTCTAGCAAAACATAAGTCCATCACAATACACACCGAACTTAAAATTCCAAAAATCAGAGAAATATACAAATACAACTCAGGAACGTAAATAACTTCCATCAATAAACAATCTATAGGAAGTTTATAAAATATACTAAAATAATTTACCTGCGATAAATCCGCCAGTTTTTCCAACCCAATAAGCGGTTGTCGATACTCCTAAACCAATACCTGCTTCAAACACAAAATCTTTTGGACGATACCTATACTGACCTTCAGACTCAAAACCCTTCAAGGATTCTAACGTAGGAATAGCTCCTAAAGAATTAATAATAAGAGGAACATAAGTTACAGCAGCATCTATGGCAGAACTTTCAATATGTTGGCCATTTGCAGCCAAATATCCCTTATAAGCTCCGACACCAAAACTAGCTAAAACACAAGCAATCCCACCGCGAAAAGAATAGTGTGCCACCTTATCCCAAACCTTGAGAAGTTCTCTTTCTTTAGGTGATTGTCTATCTCTCAAAGATTCAAACGGTTCCGTAAGCACGGGCAGTGTTATTGATACTCTAAATCCATTTATAGGATTAGGATTTCTTCTTTCTTCTCTTCCATGCAAAAGATCATCTAATTTTGAATTTACCATTTTAACTTGTTAATCTCCCTATTCCTGCACCTGCAGAAGTTCCTAAAAAATTACAAAGACTAATCGCCCCTAAACCAATACCCGAAGCAAGAGCACCACTAAATATATGTTCTAGAGTATTAGACTTCCTGCCCGTTTCAGAAGAAATCCAAAAGCCGTTATAAAAACCTAAAACCGCCCCAGCAATATATGAAGGACTAGTCAACGTAGAAACATCTACAGGATTACCATTGCTAGACATATAACCGCTGTATGCTCCAACGCCGAAGGAATAAGCACAATTAGCAACGCCTAAAGCAACACCCGCAACAGGAAGAGCAAAAAGAGCTATCGCTTTAGCTTTTTCAGAAAAAGATTCTTTACGTTCTTCAGATACTTCTACATTTCCTTCTTCATTTGCCATTATTCTCTTCCTTGTTTCCAATCAAAATAACATTTCCAAGTGAAAGATATAAATCTGGATGATGTGTTTGCCATTTCTCAGAAAGTTCAGGAAAATACATTGCCCTAGTCAAAGCAAACTCACTCTGCGTATTCCATTTAAAATCAGAAGCAGGAAGAAAAGCATCCTGAGAAACATCATCTTTAATTGAGAGAGTAAGTCCATAGCCAGAATTAGGAGATTCTCGAATAGAAAGTGCACTGAATGGAATGAGTCGTCCGCCTTTAAGAGATATACCTCTTCGTCTTAGTTGAGAAGTTAACCTAGAAGAAATATTCTCAGTATCTTTGTAAGGTTTACCTTCCTTTAAAACAAGTCCGACATTCACATAACAGTGAGTAAGATTAAACCCTGCCAAATCTGCAGCCTCAAGTTCTGACCGAGTTACATGCCTAAATCCTTTTAGTAAACCAGTTTCCTGAAGTTGCACACATCCTAGAGGAGAAGAACCAGAAACATCACGTGTTGTTATTCCAAATTCCGGTTTAGTTACTGGATAACAACCAGACTGAAAAGCATGAAGACAGTTCTTAGCCAAAGGCGAACTATAATTAGAATCAACAAAAGAATTATATTCACGGACAACTGGATCAGTAAGTCTTTTCACAGTTTCCATCTCTCCGCGAGCATTCTCAATTTTAACTTGTCGATGTTTCATTAAAAAATAAATAAAACACACTATTTAAACTTTACTGATATGTATTACTTTAAAGTTACAACAAAAGTCATTAAAAAAGAAAAAAGACTAGCAAAAATCAACTAGCCAAAGCAATTATTAAGTTAGTAATTACTTCTTACCAACCATTCTACAAACTGTTGTTCCACAAACAGCACACTTTCCTTTCATCATGTTAGTGCCTTTTGCAGTCTTAGACTCAACTCCGTCTTTCATTTCAACAGTCTTCTTACATTTTACGCAATATGCTTCAGTCATTTTTTTACCTCCTTCATTGTTTAATTATATTTCACTATGAATTTTAAACGATGAGTGAACCGACTTGCTCGGTACTCTTGTAATTTATTTTCTAATTTAAAGATGGACGGCTTTCTTAGTTCCGCAAGCCATACATTTTAGGAAAATAGATCCGTTCTCTTCAACCAGTTCAGTATCCGGTTTACCACAATTTGAACATTTAACAAATCGATCAACATACTTTTCAACCTTCTCATTCACCTGTGCAGAAGGCAACTTTCTAGCTAAAATTAATCTCTCGCCATCAATCTCTCCAGGAGTAGCCAATTCTTTAAACAGAAACTTAGCAATATGCATCGGCTCCCTTCTTAAACAAATCGCAATAGCACCAAAGTTAGTAATCAAAGTCTTGGTTCCTTCATGTCTTCCCTCTACCTTCTTAACCTCAAAACGGTCACAAAACTCTGTAGGCTTAACCTTCTCAAACGCATCTCCTAAAAGTTTTTCGTAGTCATCTACCATTTTGCAAAACTCCTGCAGAGTTTGCAAGGTAACGCGCTAGTCAGGTTACCGCTAATTAAACTGACAACTACGAACGAAGTGAATATCTTGTTTGTCATAGTTAACTCAAAATAGAGGGCTTTTTAAGTATTCCCTAAAAAAAATATTCAAACCAAAATCTTTATAAATCCACTAAAACATGAATAACTATAAATTCTAGAGGTTAATTCTCAAGATAAAAATTAAAATGGTTTCAAACGAAGACGTACAAAAGAACATAATGCATTCAGGAACAAGCTTAGTCGGAATAGTTTGTAAAGACGGAATAGTCATGGCAGGAGATAGAAAATCCACTGCTGGCGGGCAAATAGTTATGAACAAAAATGCTCAGAAAGTTGTTCAGATAAATGACTACCTAGTTCTATCTGGAACGGGTGTTGCATCAGATATAGACATGTTACAAAAACTTGTAGCTGCACAATTAAAACTTAAAGAACTAAAGGACAGAAAAAAACCAACAGTGAAAGAATCTGCAAATCTTGTGGCAAATATAGCCTATAATAATATTCGACAACCAGCAATGATTCAATTCGTTGCAGGAATGATGGTTGGAGGAGTAAACGCAGATGGAGATGCAGAATTATACTCCGTAGAACCTGCAGGAAGCGTAATGAAAGTAGACGATTTCGATGCAAACTTCTCTTCAGGTATGCCTTACATTTTAGGATTATTAGAAAGACAATACAAACCAAACATGTCAATGGCAGACGGAGTTAAATTAGCAATTGAATCAATAAAATCTTCAAGCGAAAGAGACACAGCATCTGGCTGCGGTGTAGACGTTTTCACAATCACTAAAGATGGAATAAAACAAGTATCTGCAATGAAATCAGAAGCAGTGTACTCAGAAAGAAAAAATTAATTATACTTTTAAGAAGATTATATAAAAAACAAACGAGAAATAGCAATATTTCTTAAAAAAATAAAATGCCAGTATTAACAATAGACGAATTTAAAGAATGGATGACAGAAGTAGTTGGAACTTGCACGTACGGCCCCTGCGGTAAACCAATACATAATGATGACCATTATACTAAAAGAGAAGATGGACTTTACCATGAAGATTGCTTCCGCCAAAAAGCTGATGACGAATTAAGTGCAGAAATAGATGAACATCCAATAATTTCACACGGAGTAAAAAGACATACTTTAGTTGATGCAATGGGAAATTTAGATTAAAATGGGAACAGATATTTTAGAAACAATAAAAGCTGAATTGCCAAAGGGAACAATTAGTTCTATGAATTTTGAAGGCGCAAATATAGTTATTTACACTGAAGATGGAAAATTCTTAAAGGAAGGCGATGATGCAGTCAAAGCTATTGTAAATAAAATCAAAAAAAGAGTCGAACTTAGAGCTGAACCAAAAATAGTAATGGATCAGGAGAAAACGGAAAAAGAAATTAGAAGAATTATCCCAGAAGACGCAGAAATCACCCAAATTTTATTCGACCCCCAAAGAAGTGTTGTAGTAATTGAAGCTAAAAAACCAGGACTTGTAATCGGAAAATCAGGAAGTTTACTACGAGACGTTAAAGACGCAACCCTTTGGTCACCAATAGTCCAACGAAGCCCCGCAATCAAATCTAAAATTACAGAAAACATCCGTTCAGTTTTATATTTGAACAATAATAAACGAAAAAAATTCCTAGATGATATAGGTAAAAGAATCTACAAAGAATGGGACCCGACAAAAATGGACGAATGGGTTAGAGTTTCTATTTTGGGCTCCGGAAGACACGTTGGAAGAAGTTGTTTCCTACTGCAAACACCCCAAACGAAAATTTTAATCGACTGCGGTATTGACGTTTCTGCACAAGGCCAAGATAAATATCCTCACTTCGAAGCTCCAGAATTTGATATAAATTCCATTGACGCAGTAGTTTTATCTCACGCTCACCTGGACCACTCCGGTTTAATTCCTTATTTATATAAAATAGGATATCAAGGCCCAGTTTATATGACTCCGCCAACACGAGATGTTTCCGCTTTATTAGCTTTAGATCTAATTGGAGTTGCATACAAACAAGCTTCAACACCACTGTTTACATCCTCAGACGTAGCTGAAATGGTAAAACATACAATATGTTTAGATTACAATGAAGTTACAGACATTACAAATGATATTAGAATTACAATGTATAACGCAGGTCACGCACTTGGAAGCGCAATGATTCATTTTAACATCGGAAATGGTTTACACAATTTCTTATATACTGGCGACAGCAAATACGGAAAATCAAGATTACTTGAACCCGCAGTAACTTATTTCCCAAGACTAGAAACTATGCAATTAGAATCTACCTACGGCGGAAAAGAAAATACTACTCAATCAAGAAAAGAAGGAGAAGTCGAATTATTAGAATATGTGAATAAAGTTCTAGCCAGAGGTGGAAAATTATTAATTCCAGAATTAGGACTCGGTAGAGCTCAAGAAACAATGTTAATTTTAGAAGATGCGATTGCGAATAATTTAATGCCCAATGTTCCAATTTACATCGATGGTATGATTTGGGATATTAACGCGATTCACACAGCCTATCCTGATTTCTTATCTAGAAATGTTCGTTCTTTAGTTTTCCAAGATAAAAATCCATTCGTTGCAGAATGCTTTAAGCAAGTTGGTTCGGGCCAAGAAAGAAAGGCAGTTATTGAAGGAGGACCTTGTGTAGTTTTAGCAACTTCGGGTATGCTCGCTGGTGGTGCTTCCGTTGAATACTTCAGAAATTTTGCAGATGGTGAGAAGAACGGTGTTTGTTTTGTTTGTTACCAGGGCCAGGGTTCTTTAGGTAGACAAGTTCAAGATGGTATGAGAGAAGCAAATTTCCAAGTTGAAGGAAAAGAAGAAAAATGTCCAATCAAATTAGAAGTATTGACAATTGAAGGATTTTCCGCACACTCTTCAAGAAACGAACTAATGGCTTTCATGAACAATCTGTCTCCATTCCCTAAAAAAATAATTATTAATCACGGTGAAGCTTCAAGAGCTTTAGATCTCGCATCTTCTATCTATAAATTAAGCAAAGTAGAAACAGTAGTTCCTAAGAATTTGGAAGCTATAAGACTTAGATAAACATTCTAGAAAAAACTAAAGAATACAAAAAATTATCTAGTTCTTCTCAAAGACTCCACAGTTCGATATTCTAGAGGCTTATGCTGATAAATATCCCTACGCCCATCAAAAGTAAAACCTTCTGGAAGTCTTGCTACTAAAGACTCTGCAACGTCTACGCTAACCAATACTCTTCTTACCCTATAAACTCGAAAAGCCGGATATTTTTCTTCATTTTCCATAAAAAAATTATTAGATTTACCTATATAAATTTTATTGTGATCAAGGCTTTGCACAATAAGTAACTTTTGCACAATAAGTCATCTCTTCGGGTGAAGGTTTAAATAACCTATAAATCGATTATGAATGTTAGAGGTGCGTATGGATAAAGATATTAATGTCATTAATAAACTAGAAGAGATTAGAAAGGAATTATTTTGGATACAATGGTTTCTTATTGGAATCAGTTTAGGAGTTATAGCTATTGGTCTGAAAGTCGTTTCCTCTTTTTAATGATTGCAACTATTACTCCAGTTATTAAGATTATAACAGCAAGTCCTAAAAAGAGGTAAGCAATAGCGTCTATATATCCCATTCTAGTTTAAAACACGCCCTCTTTAAATATCTTACTACGTCTTCACGAACTCTTTAGCGATACTAAGTAAGTGTTTACCTTTCTCTGTTATATTATAAGACACAATAACTCTTTTGTTCTTAGGTTTATCAACGATAGTTTGTATAACGCCCAACTCTATAAGTTCATATAATCTAATCGTTAACGTCTTCTGACTTTTACATAGATGTTTCAGTTCAGAGAATCTTCTATTGCCTTTCTCTAGTTCTTCTAGAATGTTTAAGGCATAAGGTTTAGCTATGTCTTGCAGATACTTCCACTTTTTATCATCAATTGTAGTTAAGTTTCTCGCCATAAAGCAAGTGTGCGTTCAGTATTAAATAGAGTTGTGCTACTTAGAGAAAGCAACTTTACTTAAGTAAAGTTTATAAATAGTGAAACCCGTAATAATAGTATGGGAAAAGGTATGTTAATATTTATCGTTATATGTATTATTTTAGTAATAGCATTTCCGTTCTTATGGACTATAATTATTCCTACAGCTATAGGATTGATACTGTATATACTTTTTATGAAGATGTTTATGGGGAGATAAAAATGCAAAAGCAAAACAAAGAAGATATAGATTTATATGGGAGTCATAAACAAGGTCCAGTTCCGAAAAATATAACTATATTGAGTGAAAGAACTCGAGATAAATATGGAATAAAAGTTCCTAAGCCAACGATGTTTGATGGAATGGGTGAAGCTGATGAAGAGTAAACAACTAACATCATGGATTAAACGATGGTGGGGATTAATCCTATTTATTTTATTTATTATAGTCCTAGTACGATTATGGGTGGTAGGTTCACAGATTAATAATGTAACTAACAATCCTATCAATCTAGAATCTTATACATATGAACAAGCACAAGATTATGTAAAAGCTAATTTAGAAGCACAAGGATATATAGTAGGATTTGTAAATCGTATGGAAACCGTAGAAAGTAAGAAGGCTTTGGTAAGCATGAATTCTTCAGGCGAAAGAAATACGCAAGTTATTGAAGGTGCACTTGTATTGAACTCTGCTAAATATTTTAATGATGCTACAAATTACGTAGTGTATCTTTCTTCACCAGAAGAGACTTGTGCTTATGTAATAAGTAGACTCTCTCTAACGGCATTTGTAAGAGCTTACTATGGCGAAAACTTAACAATAGATGGTACGGTTTATGATGCGGAGAAACTCGGGTCATATTTAGCAAATGAAATAGAAGATTCTGAAGACTGTTTTCAACCATAAGTATTTGGCAGATTAAATAATTAAAAATAATTAAAATAAATTAAATTCTTACCTTTGAAAGTAAGAATTATGACTTTACTTTAAAAAGGACATAATTTCATCCGAAACCCTTTTAATCTTGAGATGCTTTTCTTTTAGGTTTATCATAATAGGGACTTTTACATTTTGGACAAATTACAGGTTTCTCTTTTTTATTTCGAGGAACCCAGATGTGATTACAACGTTCGCACTTGTACCCTTTTATTTTAATTTCAATTTCAGCCATATGAACAAACTAATAGTATAGTAATAAGATGAATTTAGTATTATTTAAATCTTACTTGTATAGGTGACACCTATGAAAACTATACTGTCGAAATGTTTATAAAGCATACTTACCCTACTAAGTATAACCTATATAGGTAAGTTTAACAATGAGCAACGACGATAAAGAGTATACGCTAGTGAATGTGAAAGAAGCTACAAACTTTGATAAAAAGGTTGTAAAAAAAGATAAACAGATTATTGAAACTCATACAACAACTAAAATTGTAGTTAAAACATATATTGAAGATGAATACTAAATTAAAGAAACGTAAGACATATCCGCAACAATGGGTTCAATATAATGAAGCCCAAACAAAAGAAAAACTTTTATTTTACAAGTTATTTGATGAATTAATAAATATTATTCCAGAAACAAAATATACTTTTGGTAGACCGAATAAACCTATTCGTGATATGATGTTTTGTTGTATCATTAAAATATATTCTAATACTTCATCGAGAAGAACTATATCCGATTTAGAACTAGCTAAAAAAGCAGGATACATAAATAATGTTCCGCATTTTAATACGCTTCTAAATTATTTTAATAATACATCTATTGAAACACTTTTAAAATATTTAATTACTGTTTCTGCTTTACCATTAAGAAATATAGAAGAGACGTTTGCTATAGATGCGAGTGGTTTCGGAAATAGAAAGTTTGACCGATGGGTTCAAGATAAATATAGAGTTAAACTTCCAAATCAAGGTAAATATGTAAAAGCTCACGTAACTTGTGGAGTTAAAACTAATATCGTTTGTTCTGCGGAGATAACAGAAGGACAAGTTCACGATAATACTCAATTTAAATCTTTAGTTACTGATACTTCTAAAAATTTTAAAATTGTTGAATTGGTAGCCGATAAAGGTTATTCTTCTAGAGAAAATATGAATATAGTAGATGATTTAGGAGCAACTCCTTATATTCCGTTTAAATCTAATACTACGGGACAACCGAAGAGTTCTCCAACATGGGCTAGGATGTTTAAGTTATTTAGTTATAATTATGAAGAGTTTGCTAGGCATTATCATAAGAGGTCTAATGTTGAATCCACTTTTTCAATGATAAAGGCGAAGTTTGGTGGATTCTGTAGAAGTAAATATTTTCAAGGACAAAAAAATGAAGTTCTTTGTAAAATACTTTCACATAATATAACCTGTTTAATACATGAAATTTTTGAACTTAAAATTGATTGCGATTTCGAAGAATGTTCAAAAATCATTTCTGCACAATAAGTGTTCTACATTTTGTGCAAAGCCTGTGATCAAGATACTTAAAAAAGTTAATTAATCTTTTAACTCTTTCGCACAAAAGAACAATGGAATTCTTTCTTGTCTGAAATCCCAAATACTCTCTACCTTATGCCCTCTTTTATCTTCAAAGTTATACTTTCCAACACCGAAGAGAAAATCCCGATCATAACCTTTAGCATCAAAACCATTCCAATACTCAAAAACAGAATAACCCTCATTAAAATTTAAAGCCCGAGCTTGCTGCCTACTAAAAAATCTTGCAAAATTAAAATCAGATTCTGTTTTAAACATGCTTTCATAGGCAGGAGATCTTGCAAAAGAACCGGCCATCCTATAAGCATTCCAACATATCCTAGAAAATTCTGGGTGAGACTTCCTAATATCTCTTATCATTAAGTTATATTCTCTTTCAATCTTTTCAATAATCCCTTTCAACTCCTCCGGATATCTCTCTTTCAAGACTCCGAATGCAACACGAGAACACCAGGAAGGGTTGTCTGAAGAAGAAATTTTGTCCATTGCACTCAAGAAGGCAGCATCGTTTCTAACACTGGAAAGACTAGCGCGATTAACAACTTCGGTACAAAGTTCATCGGAGCTAAATAAAATCAAATCGAAATTAATACCCATCTTAATTTCAAGTAATTTGAATTTTTAAGAATTGCTATACTTGCAACAACTATTTATAGAGACATTTACTAGATAACTCATGTACGAAATATTTTTTCCAACAGAATATAAGAAAGCCGTCCTAAATGGAACAAAAAATAGCACGATTAGAGTCAAAAAAGAAACTGGAAGATACAAAGTAGGAAAGATATACTCTGCAATGTCTTATGCTGGAAAAGATTGGAACATAAAAGTTAAAATCTTAAAAGTCACGAAAACAAAAATAGGAGAATTAGCTAAAGCAGGAATACCAGAAAAAAACATAAATTCACTCAATAAAAAAGAAAAAATATTCCCAAATGACCGAGTAGAAATTATAAAGTTTAAAACAATTTAATCAAAAAATCCTTTCATTCCGTTTTCTCTTTTTCCACCAATATAAATTCTCTGCCTTGTCTCTTCGACTGTGAGCGCACGGGAACGTAAAACCTCAATATCTTTTACACTTTTTATGACGCGGTCATAAGTAACTGTCCAAATACCTCTGGACAAAGAAACCATTCTTTCTGCTTCACCGAAAACTCCGGCTCCAAATTTTCCATCTGGAAAAGATAAAAAAACTCCGGCAGCCATAGTTGGCAAAACTTCATCAAAATAATAATTCATCCCGACACGTTTATAGCCTTCTTGATGTT
The DNA here is from genome assembly GCA_037140195.1 of archaeon. GTDB lineage: Archaea > Nanobdellota > Nanobdellia > Pacearchaeales > GW2011-AR1 > CABMGO01. The sequence continues at coordinate 12,600 of JBAXEZ010000005.1, read as the reverse complement.
TTAACTGATTAGGATTCTCAATATGTTTCTCCTTAAACGCTAACTGTAAAGTCTCCATTAATTCTGTCTCAAGAGGAGTATTATAGGTATTCACTGGATGACCAAAGTACATAGCTTCTCTCCAATCAGTATGTTCTTCCATAAAACAAACCCGAACTTTTTCTTTAAAAAGATTAGTGTACTCTAATAGATTATAATCGCCTACTTGCCTTTCTTTCTTGCAAAAAAATCCATCCAAGGATGCTTAGGACTAAATTCGTTCTGTTCTAGATAAACATTCAAAACATCGAAACTATTAGCAAATAATGCTTTAGCAAAAGTCTTTTCAGTGAAATATTGCCAAAATTTCTCACCACCCGGAACAGAACCATATCTTTTTGAAACACGAACTTCCGCCCCACTACCTTCCATTATTCTTGCATAAAAAACTCCATTTGGCTTCAACATATCTCTAACTTGACCAACAGTATAAAAAAGATTATCCAGCGGAACATGAACAAGAGAAGCAGAAGCCCAAACACCATCGCAATTTGCTCGCCATAGCCCTGCGAGATTACTAGTAATGTCCAGATTAAAGAAAAATCCTCCCGGAACTCTTTTTCTAGCAATATTCAACAACTCCGAAGATAAGTCCATTCCAACCACATTAAAACCTTGATTGTATAAATATTCAGCATCTCGTCCCGGGCCACAACCCAAGTCAATAACTCTACCAGACTGTTTTCCAATGCAACTAATAAACTCATTAAGTCTGTCTCTTTGCAATAGATTATCAGTTTTCTCTACATAATCTTCCGCAGTAGAATCATAAGTTTTTATAGTATTTATCAGTCTTGAATCCATATTACTAATTATCAAATCTTCTTTAAAAGAATTGCTATAGTATAAAAAACGCGAAGCTAGAAAGTCTAAAGAGTTTGCAAATATTCCAGGGCAGCGCCAAAATTCTTCTCATCCCAACTAGGAGAAAAAGTAACATATCCTGCTTCACGTCTTTTTAACTGCTGAATTATTTCAGTATAATGCCCATCACCAAATAACATACCCACATTATTCTCCCCGTAGACCTCCATTTGTCTAATAACACGCTCTGCAGCAAGAAAACTCCTCCTCCTAGCAATAACTACAACTCTTTTCTCTAAAAAGTCAAATTGTTGCTCTTCTAAAAAACTAGGCACATGACCAGAAAATACTTTTGCACCAAATTCAACCGAAGCTCTTACTGCCTCCCTTTGTTTATTAAGAATATCCATACCTTCTGCCCCATAAATTTTAAATTTACCTGAATAAATTTCAGAATGATGTCTACAAGAAAGAAGCTCAGAAGCATGAATACACCTCTTAGCTTTCTGAAAAACATTTACACGCAGAACTTCTTCAGGAACTCTGATTGGAGAAATGGGGCCTTCTCCCCCCTCTATAAACAAAGTAGAAAAGATACCTCGAGAAATTTGTGAATAAATTGCACTGTAAAGATTTTCATGAATTTTCGCAGAAACATGTGAAGTATCTCTAAATACAAAAACATTTCTTCCTTCCTTTCTTGCATGCGAATAATCCCAGCCTTCTTGTTCCATAAATTAAAAAGAGTTTATTCATTTATAAATATATTCAATATAGCCACTTTAAAGTTACATCAAAAAGAATAAAGTTTTGACACCCCCTACTAATTTAAAAACTCCCTAACATTTTCAAATATACAAAAGGTGACATTAAAATTAAGCATAAAATAACAATAACAATAATTATTCTCTGCATGTTTTTACTAACTCAATTTGTTGGACTTTATGTTATTGCCTCTGAGGCAGTCCCATCCTATTTAACGGCAACAGACACCCAAAGCGCAGGATATTATTTTTATCAGATTATTAGCTCTTTTATTATAGCAATTCTTATTGTAGTGCTAATAACAAAATATAAACTTCGTTTAGTCATGAAAACCTGGTTCTTAATTGTAGTAATAATTGCACTTTCTATTTCACTAGCTGCAATATTTAAAAATATATTCGGAATAACAAATTATCTATTCCCCCTAATTTTCGCAATTATATTCGGAATACTAAAAATTCTAAGGCCTTCGGTAGTTATCCACAACGTAACAGAAGTTTTAATTTATCCTGGAATCGCCACAATCTTTGTTCCAATTTTAACTCCCCTAACTGCAATTTTATTATTAATAATAATCTCCATCTATGACATGTGGGCAGTTTGGCACTCAGGAATAATGCAGAAAATGGCAAAGTTCCAAATGAATGAACTAAAAATATTTGGGGGATTTTTAATTCCTTATTTAACAAAAGAAGTAAGACAAAAAATTGCAGCATTAAAGAAGTCTAAAAATAAAAAAGGCAAAAAAATGAAAATCTCAATGGCAATTCTCGGCGGGGGAGATGTTGTATTCCCAATAATAACTGCCGGAGTATTCATGCTTTCACTAGGACTTTCCTATGCAATTGCAGTAATCCTCGGAGCTTTACTAGGTTTAACTTGCCTAATGTTTTTCTCAGAAAAAAAGAAATTCTACCCTGCAATGCCATTTATAACAGCAGGAATATTTTTAGGACTTTTAGTTTGCTATCTTATTAACTTAATATAAAGAAGGTATATATTCTGAAGAGAATGATTAGAGAAAATTATAAATAAACTTTTCGACGATAGAATTATTTTTGACGTCTAGAATTCCTAGCTTCAACAGCATTAAGTCTTTTCGCCCATTCCTCTAAGGAACAAGTAAGCGGCCTTATAACCACTAAGGGCATTATAAGCTTTGAATTTTTTGAACGATCAACGATTGCATGATTATCTACCGAATAAATAATCGAAGGATTAAATAAAGCATAGTCTACACCGTGCTTATCTCTCTCCGTTCCAATATAAACTCCGACAACGCCGCCCCACTGGTTAGAATAATTTCCAGGCTTACCTAAATAATCTGAATGATCTTCATCTCGGTCTCCGGTAGATAAATTAAATCCTTTCATGATAAATTGATATGTCTCTTCTATTTAAATAATCTTCCTACTAGTTGTCACTTAGAAAAGACAACATAATCGAAACATTTATAAACCCTAGTATCCGCTAAGAGTAGTGAATAAAAAGCACTATTGAGAATAAACAAAAAATCTCGACGGAAGAAAAAAATTCACAAAATAAAAAAACAAACACAAAAAATGATAATCAAACCAGAATTAGTAAAAAAAATCAAAGGATCATTCGATCTAAATATATATGAAACAAAAGTATGGTTAGCTTTACTTTCTAGAGGAATGTCTTCTGCAGGCGAAATCGCAGAGATGTCCGGAGTTCCAAGATCAAGAACTTATGATGTTTTAGAATCTTTAGAAAAGGGCGGATTTGCAATTGAAAAATTAGGCAAACCAGTAAAATATTTAGCAGTTAAACCTTCAGTTGTTATCGAGAAATTGAAAAACAACACAATGAAGTATGCTGAAGAAAAAGTAGAAGTTCTTTCAAACTTAAAAGATACTAAAGAATACGAAGAATTACAAAACTTACACGACACAGGCATTGAGCCAATGAAGAACCACGAATTATCAACTTCAATCAAAGGAAGATCAAACTTATATTCTCAATTAAGGGACACTATGGAAAGCGCACAAGATTGTGTTTACCTAGCAACATCTTCTTATGAATTAATGTCTAAACAAAAAATGTTTTCTGAAGTCTTCGACAAATTGAAGAAAAGAAACGTTGACTTAAAGATAATTGTTTCTGACGACGAAAACGAAGCAAAGAAACTTTGCAAAAAATTCGGTGCAGTAATCAAATCAAAGAAAATCAACGCTAGATTTATGATATCTGACAGAAAAGAATTAATCTTCACATTGAAACCAACAAACGTACACGAAGACTACGACTACGGTTTCTGGATAAATTCTGAATACTTTACAAATTCATTAGCTTATCTTTTCGACTTAGCTTGGAAAGACTAAAATCTTTTTAATTCTAATTCTGAAAATAGAGCAAATGAAAAGCCCCGTATAACTTCGGGTAAAAGACTATTAGCATAATAGGTTACATAACACAATGAAATCGTTAACATATACAATAGGAGCATTAGCAGTAGGATTAGCTTTAGCAACAGCAGGATGCAGAGGAAGAGGAGAGGTCGAAAAATCTAGGCAAACGAATGGATTAGACAAAGTTTTTATGACTTCCGAGGGAAGAGTGTGGGCAACACAAAAAAGCAATGGAAGAATTTCACAGGCATATATGGGCGGGTCTGGAGATGCAGAAATTCTTACTGATTTACCTTCAGGTTCAAAACCTTTCTATGTTCAAATTAACTATACCGACAAAGCCTTGCCTTTCTATGAAGTTCATATGGCAAATGACGAATCTATAAATGTAAGTTCTGAAAGAGTTATGAGGGGAAAAGTATCTGTAGAAATAGACAATGTAGAAATTGGAGGACAAAAATAAAATGACATTGAAATCAACATTAGAATATGCAAGAGATACAACATTGATAAGCGCAGGCCTATGTGCATGTTATGTTGGCGCTGTTATCGCCTTAAACGCAGTTATGATACCCTTTGTCGGAGCGGTAAATGGATTAGAAAGAGCAGTTGGCGCAAAAGGCATGATTAACGGTAATGCAAATAAAAAAGAATATTTTTATAAGGGCACTACCGATAAGGTTGGGCTCGGAGCTAAAGGAAGAATTTACGGACTCGGAGGAGATGGTAGACTGTATGTATCTTTATTTGAAGAAAATGAATGGATTTTTCATCCTAGCGAAATAGAAGTTGTTCCGCAGCTAATAACTTTAATTCCAGGAATAGAAAATCTCCAAAGACATATGTTATTTACCGTGTCAGAAACAACACCAGTAATTTCCATAGACGGAAAAGTATACTCTCAAGGAGAACAACTTACAAGCAAACCAAAATCAGGAGATGTTTATACAGTAAGACAAGAAAAAGAAAAACAATTTTTTACACTTGAAGAAATGGGAGATTTGGCAGCGCTTAATAGTTTCTACGTAAACACAAATCTTCCAAGAACCGGAAAATTACAAGAAGCCTATATAGACGAAGTTTTAAAAGACTTAAATTTATCCGGACATATTTGGAAAATAAAAGATAGGGGAATAGGCCCTCAGCTCATAGGAAATGTCAATTGTGCAAGAGAGGACTTATGCCGGGGCGTTGAAAAGTTAAGAAGAGTCCTAGATTTAGAAACACTTGTTGAAGGAGAAAATTCTAGCAAAGAACATCAAAAGCTATCGGCCCTATTAGGAGAGGAGGAAGAAAATACACCAATTTCTTATCTAAATTTGCCTAACCAAAAAGTGTTAATCACACAAGGCAAAGTTTATCGTTTAACACTTCCAGAAACAAAAAGCCAAGGAGAAATAAGAATTAACGATGTAGTTTATAGAATAGGATACTCATTTACTCCAACCGCACAACTAGAACAAGAGCAACAGAAATTATTCTGTCAAGCTTTGAAAATGAAAACTCTAGATACTTACCTAACTAGAGATAGAATTACACAAATTATAGAAACAGAATTTAACAATGGTCAAAAGAAGAGTACTCATGAAGAAAGATTAGGTTCTCTTTTAGTAGCAGAAGAACCAGCCCCAATTATAGAAAAACCAGCAATCGTTGTAAGCAGCTCTCCAGAAAGATCAGCTTCAGAAAGACTTGCAGTTATTGTAGGCGATTCACCTGCCACCGAACAAATAAACATAAAAGAATTTAGAGGATTTATAATCAGAAAATCAATAGAAAATGGAACTATACTAACAGCGCAACAAATTAAAGAAATAATGAGAAGCCCTATGGCTATGGCGAGTTATAAAGCCTGGCAAGGAGAACAACAATAAAATGGCACTAACACCAAAATACGCAGTAGAAAATTTATCTTGTCAAGATTCAGCACTAGTCAAACAAATAGAAGAATTTATCGATGGAGAATTAGTGCAAAAAGTTACAAGAGAATCACAAGAAAGAGTAGAAGTAAAATTCAAATCAACTGTATCCTTAACACCGAAAGTTACTAGTGAACTAAAATATAGATATAAAAAAGCCGGATGGATAGTAGGTGAAATAAGAGGCGAATCAGGTAAGGACATTCAAGAAGGTCAAGAAAGAGATTATTTATTTGAACTATCGTATAGACCAAAAAGTAGACCAATAGGAGATAATCCCTCAAGATAAAATGAAATCACTAACAAAAATATTATTCACTATCGGAATAATCACACTAGCTGGATGCAAAAGAGAAACAGAAACTCCAACTAGGGAAAACACCTATAGATATAGTGCAGAATTCGATGATACAAAAGAAGGAAGAGTAGACATTGCAGACTTAAATAAAAATGGAAAGGTAGATGCAATAATATCCCGAACAGACAACGACATTTTTTTTGCAGTAAAAAAGGAATTAGGATTTAACCCACTAGGGAAAACACAAGAAATGAATCCGGAAGTTTACGAAGCTGCTAATCTGTATTTACAAGCCGCAAATAGTTTGAGATATGCAATGGCAAGACAAAGATATGCTGCAAGAACAAATAATGTTCAAAAAGTAAATCTTGGAAAGCAAGAACTAGATAGCTCTCTTTACAAAGAATTGGGAGTAAATCAATAAAATGCCAACTACAGTTCAATATACTTACAGAAAGAAAGTTTCCGGAGAAGAAGAAACAAAAGAGTTAGAAGAAGGACTACTGACTTGCCTAGAAACTTATTTTCCCACAATTATAACAAAAGAAGCCAGGCATGGAAGAGTAGAATATGAGATACCATCAGTATTTGGTTTAAACACTATTCAATTAAGACCAACAAGCTATATGGCTAATGATCCTAAAGAATTAACACATGAAGTTTGCATGGACATTACTACTTCTGGTTTTCTTGGAGGAAATTTAAACTCAAGATTGAAAAAAATACTTGCTGATGCAGGATTTAATTACGACCCAGAGTCCATGATAGCGACACACACAACACTATTTGAAAATTCTACGGAAGCGGAAGAGCCTTCACTAATAGAAACATTTGAATTGGGAAAAGAACATACTTATGAATTCTTAAAAGTAGAAAATAACGCAGTAAGAGAATATAGAAAAATGAGAGACTTGATTGGAAAAGTAGCTAAAGGTAAACCCATAAACAGAGGGAAACTGGGGCAAGGTAGCCGATTATATGAAGTAAGAGGATTTCTCGGGAAAAAAAGTTATATTGAATTAGAACCAATAAATATTGGGCAAACTGAAGGAAAACAAGAAGGAGTCTATCTTCAAGTTCATACATTTGGAAGTATACCTGGACAAATAACGAATATATTAGAAAGAGAAGGATATCAACCTTGCCCTCCCAGGAGAGATTAATGATGTTTTAATTCTTTAAGTCTAAAAAAACACTCGCCCCCTCAAAAGAGCAGTCAATAGTACAATACAATCCTTTTGCTCCTCTAAAATGTTTTCCAAATGGATTAATAATACAAAATTCAGAAAGAAAAAGATACGTTTTGAATTCTGTAGGATATCTTGAAGCTTATCATTGGGGATTACTTAATCAAGAAGAAGACGATAAATCAGAGGAAACGCCAGGCGAAGAACAATATGGATTCAAAGAAGTTTCATTAGACTCATTAGTTGATGGAAGAGTTTTAAGTATAGGGACACTGCCCCTAGAAATAGCCGAAGAGGTAGATGAATTTATTGCAAAATCTTTACGAAATGATAACGGAAGAATGCGACACTACTCCCGTAAAGTTGAAAAAATAATGAAACAATATGCACAAAATCCGCAGCAACATCCCTACCTACCATTAGTAATTCTTTATAATGAAAGTGCTGCAATAGCAAACGAAAGAATCGGACTTTATTTCTCCGAAGGAAACTGGAAGCTACCTAATCCAAGAGACTAAACTTAACGCTATATCTATTTTTTCTAACCCCTATATCTCCCGCCTTTCGAATCTCCAACTTTGAAACCTTGCGTTTGGTTTTTGCAATATCTCTCAAAATCTCCTCGCTGATTTTTTCTTCACTCTCTGAAAAACCATGATAAAATATTATTGTTCTTTCTTTCTGACCAGCAGGGCTGACACCACGGTGAGCAACTTTCAAAGCCGCATCTAAAAATGTTTCCTCTAGATTCGGACGTAACATAAATATAAAATCAAATCTTTCTTTTTTCTTACTCAGACTCTCACATAACTTTCTAGAATCTCCACAAAATACTTTCACATAATTTTCAACTTTATTCATTCGAACATTTTTTTCTCCGTACTCACAAGCCTTTTTGTTCAACTCAGAAGAAATAATCTCTGCAAAAATTTTGTTTCGTTTCAAGGTCTTAGCAAGAACAATTGGCAAAGGAGAAACTCCCGCAAACATAACTAGCACCTTGCTCTTAGGTTTAATAATCTTCAAAACCTGTTCACACATAATCTTTCTATCCTGACTTAATCTCGGAGAAAAATAAGTTTCATCAACATCCAAATAAAAAGAACAATCATTTTCCCTATGAACAGTATCTTTTCTTTTTTCACCCGCAATCCATTTTGTCTCCTGTATTCTTAAAACTCCAGAAAATCCAGCTGTCTTTTCCAAAACAACTTTTATAGATTTATTCTGTCTAAGCAGCTTCCAGCCATAATATTTTTTATAAATCCAAGGAATATATCTAGAAAACTTCAAAATTGCAATATCCCCGACAACATCTAGCGGTATTCTCATATAATTAAATAATTTGTAGACTTAAAAAGTTGTTGATTTAGAGAAATTATTTTTTAGGACGATTTTTTAATAACATTTCAATGATAGCTAAATATTCTGGATTTGGTGCTTCAACAATAGGTTCTACAAACCTACTCCCAGAATCAATTTGAGCCCCGAGCAAAGAACCCTCAAAGTCATGAAAGTCCCTCATATAAGCATAGAAGTTAGAAATACGCATATCCGCAAGTTCACTAAGCGAAATTCCCGCCGAAACATTTCCCAACACATTTCTAGCAATTTGATAAAAAGACACTTCCTCAATTCCCTGCTTCTGTTTTATAAACTGGCCATAATCTTTTGCAAGTTTTGCGTCTCTTGTCAAAAATCTCATTATATCTACCTCTCCAGAATCTACAGCATCGATCGAAAAAGTTTTTTGTATTTCCGGAATCAGAACTCTTCTTCGTTCAGGAAGTTTATTTTTATCTTCATTCGCAATCCTTTGAATAGCTACCAAAGCAAGCTCCCCTCCCAATTTTATATCTTCAGTCAAAGCTAGATATTGGTAAGTATGATTTACATCTACAGCTTTTTGAGCATTTTGGGTAGTCGGAGTATACTCTCCCAAGCACCAATAGTAAACACCATTAATTTTAGCAGTTCCCTCTTGGAGCCAACCCTCTTCAGAAGAATATGCAGAACCTTTTCCAAGAAAAATTCGATCAATAATTATTTCTCTCGCAGTTGCCATTCTTTGTCCCGCTTTGGCAATCTGTTTGGCGCATTCTAGAAAATTTCCTTTGTATCTGGTTAAATTACTTTCCATTTTATTTTTTAGGACGATTTTTTAATAGCATTTCGATTATATCTAACTGTTCTTTATTTGACATTACAACTTCTGGTTTTTCTACTTCTACAACTGCTTCGGGAAATACTCCAAATGCAGAACCCTGAGTTTCAAAATACATATTGTTACCAGCGAAATCAGAATTATTGCTGTCTAATCCATAGAGCCAAAGTCCTGCTGCAATTTTCTGATCCCCCGAAAGTTGGCAAAATGAGACATTATCTATTCCACAATCGTTTTTTAAAAATTTACCGTAATCTCTTGCAAGTTTTGCATCTCTTGCTAAAAATCTTACAATCTCTACATCACCCAAATCTTGAGAAGCTACTGCAAAATTTCCTTGTCTTAAAGGAATTAAAACCCTTCTTTGTTCTACTGGCTTTCTTGCATCCAGATATGCAGTCTGAACAATTTCTAAATCAATAGGATGTTTACCTAGCCTAAAATCATTGGTCAAAGCTAAATATTCAATTGCTTTATTTGCTTCTAATGTTTTCTGAGCATACCTAGTAGTGGGAGCATACTCTGCTAAACACCAATGAGTTATTCCCCCAATTCTTGCTGTTCCTTCTGGATGCCAACATCCTTTTTCTTTATACTCCGAATTAAATCCTTTTCGAATTCTATCAATCATTCCTTCTCTCGCAGTTGCCATTCTTTGTCCAGCCTTACCAATCTGCCAATTACAAGAAACAAAATCTCCACGATATCTAGTTAATGCATTTCCCATACTGGCCCTAGAAATCTCTAGTTTATAAACTTTTTGAGCTGTTATAACTCTAAAGTTACAATAAAGAATATTTCAAATAATTTCTACTTCACAAGAATACCCTTCCGCAGTTAGAATAGTCCCCGCTCTCTCGGCCATATCTGCCGTCCGACTAGTAGCATAAGAAGAGATTAATGGAGGAAAAAGATACAAAGAACGAGAAGTTTCGCTTAAAACAAACCCACTCTTAGAATAAGTGATCGTCCCTTTTATAGTAGGATACCTAAAAATCCCATATCGTTTTTCCCGAACCACATTAAGAGAAATAAGGTATTCATCCAAAGGAATATCTGCATGCCTCTCCCGGTCTTTTTCAACCCATTTAACCAAAGCTTCAACTCCCGCATTAACCCGTTTAAGACCCATATAAATACGCCCCTAAAAACATTAATAAACGTTGTTATCACCGAATATATATGTCCAAAATAACCTCTCAGATTGAAGAATTGAAGAAAACGAAAATAAAAGAGATAATTGACATACGAATAAAGGAATTTGAAGCTTTCGGAAACAAAAAACAAGATGAAGTCTTTTCAGAACTCTGTTTCTGCCTATTAACTGCAAACTTCCAAGCCGAAAAATGTATCCAAATCCAAACCGAAATGTCTCGAGACTTTGAAATAATTTCAAAAGAAGAGCTTGCAAAAAAACTAAAAGCAGTCGGACATCGATTCTGGCCACAAAGAGCAGAAAGAATAGTTGAAGCAAGAGATTGTAAAACAGAACTTTGTTCTTTAGTCTTTAAAAAATCAGGGATCGAAATGAGAGAATGGCTAGTAAAAACTGTAAAAGGACTCGGAATGAAAGAATCTTCGCACTTCCTCAGAAATGTAGGTTACAAAGACCTAGCAATAATTGACTTTCATATAGTTGATCTACTAGAAAGAGAAAAACTAATCGAAAGACCAAAAACAATAACTCCTAAAAAATATTTAGAAATTGAACAAGTCTTAGCAAAACTAGGCAAAGAAGTAAATCTTAATCTAGCAGAACTCGACCTTTATTTGTGGTATTTAGAAACTGGAAAGATTCTAAAGTAGTAAAACCCGAAACCTTAAAAACCCCAAAAGATACGCATATTTATACCATGGTGTATAATTTTTTAGATCACACAGCAGATGTGAAATTTATCGCAGAAGCAGAAACGATAGAAAATGCCTTCATAGATTCAGCTAAAGCCTTACAAGAAGCAATTTGCGGAAAGATAACAATCCTAGAACAAGAGACAAAAACATTCGAAGTCCAGGGCACAAATCTAGAAAGTTTACTATACAAATTTTTGGAAGAGTTTTTAGTCCTTCTAGACTCTGAAGACTTTTTACTTTCAGAGATCAAAGAGCTAGAATTAGACCAAGAAACCTTCAAAATCAAAGCAACCATAGCGGGTGACAAGGGCGACCACTACAAATTCACAAATGACGTAAAAGCTGTAACTTACAGCGAAATGTTCGTTAAATTCAACGAAGAAAAAAACGTTTGGCAAACTCAAGTTGTTCTTGATGTATGAGAACAAAAACATATAAACTAACTAATTCTAATAAAATTATGACCGAATTTCAGTATAAAATTCCCAAAGAAGGCAACATGCTCGTTCCAGCAGTTGTATTTGCAAATGAAAAAATATTTGATAAAATAAAAGAAGACAGAACAATTATTCAATTAAAAAACATGGCAACACTTCCTGGAATCATTAAAAACGCCATTGCGTGCCCCGATGCCCATTCTGGATATGGTTTTTGCATTGGTGGCGTAGCAGCTTTCGACTTAGATAAAGGAGTTATTTCTCCGGGCGGAGTTGGTTACGATATCAATTGCCTAAGTGGAAACTCTAGAATATTATCTAGCCTTGGTTATTGGAAAAACATTAAAGATTTTGAAAATGAGAACAAAGACTCTCTAATAATTTTAGATAAAGATACCAAAAAAATGAAAAATTCTGAAATTGCCTTATTTATGAAAAAACATTCTGAAAAAATCATTAAATTAAAGACAAAATCTGGGGAAGAAATCTTAGCAACTTCGGAACATCCAATTTATACAAAATATGGAATGAAAGAACTAAAAGATATAAACCAAAACGAAGAAATACTAACTTATCCGTTTGAAGGAGTAAAATACGAAAAACCAAATAAAAAATTATTAATATCAGAAGAAGATATAGATAAATTAAATAAAAGCCCTACATCAAAAATACAAATAAAAAATATTCTGAAAAAATTAGACCTGCTCCCATTGTACACAGACAATAATAAATTACCAATTATACTTAAAATAATGGGTTTTATA
>JBAXEZ010000004.1:0-29857 GCA_037140195.1 archaeon | reverse complement strand
ACATATAAATACTTATAAATAAATTAATTGATGAACAAATATGATAAACTTGGCAGGAAAAAAAGAAGCAGATAAGTATATTCAAGAAGAATTGCTTTTAGCTAAAATTCCACTTGTAAGAGGAAAATTAACTATAGACGAAGTCCCCTATACGATAACAGGTAGAATAGGAAACTGGACCTTTAATCGTGGTTGGTATTATTGGAGAGCTTCTGCTCCGGATGGCGAGGGATTACCTTTAGAAATTGCTGCACAATTACATGAAAAAGAATATCCCATTACAGGAGAGTTATTACGATATGGAAATGAAGCAAAAATATATGGCGATTCTGTGAGAGCCACGGGACATTGCGGATGCCCACACCCTAGAGAATGTACAAAATATTTTGATGAAATTGGAAGAAGAGTTATAATTGACCCTTCTGGAAAAAAAGAAAAAGAACGAGATAGTCTTCTAGAAACACATAAGGAAATACTTACTGACTCCGCATTAACTAACTTAAAGCAATTAAGATATCTCCCATTGCTTGAAGGAACTGATGGAATAAGAGCAGTGATAGATAGTTACCATGTTGATACTCAACTAGGACTAAATGAGTTGGCGAGAGTAATTAGAAAAAGAGAGATAGATATTTTAACCCAGTTAGGCATATAATTTTATGAAATTTGAATGTAAATGTTGCGGATTTTGCTGTAAGAATTTTGGAGAAGGAAATAATAAATATTTACCAATTTTTGAATGGGAAGTTAATACATATAGTAAGATTGCAAAACAAAGAAATATCAAAATGGATTTTAAACCAGTTCATTATCTATTAGATGAAAAATCGGGAGTTGTTTTCTGTTATTTATATGGAATGACTAGCGAACCGTGTCCATTTTTGAAAGATAATAAATGTTCAATTTACAAAGACAGAGCAATTATATGCCAGCAGTTTCCACTTTTATGGACGGCAAAACTGCATATTGGAGATAATTTTGGTGCAAGTTGCTTTTCAGAATGTCCAAATTTTGATTGTAAAAAAGACTTTGATAAAAAGTTCACAGGGAAAAAAGAAGTTAAAAAGGGTGAGATTGATGAGTATTTGAAAGAGACATACGGAGATTGTTTTGATTCTGCAGTTGTGAGCAATATCCTAGGAAGATTGATTTTAGAAATAATTAAGAAACATGATTTAGCTGGAGATTTAAAATTAAAACAAATTGAGGAAAAAGATTTGGATAAATATAAACCAATGTCGTTTACGGAATTTTTGAGATTTAAAGGATTTGAGGAAGATGCAAAAGAATTGGAAAAGATGTATGAAGAAAATAAATAATCAACTAGACAATAATTCAGCCCACTGTCTTTCAATGTCTGCACGCCTGTCAGCATCGTAAAATTCTAAACCCATGCAACGATTAAATGCACTCACAAGGTCTTCAGGAGTTCTCCCATAATGCGGAGCACAACTCTTTGCAATACCAATTAAAGAATCCTGAGTATACCCTCCCAGTTCATCCTGCTGAGGAGCCAATTCGTTCATATTGATAGAACAATTTAGAATATGGCAATTTATATATAACTCGCTAGGCATCCCGTTTCTAGTCTTCATTTGAGCTTTTGAATCTAATGCAATGTAATCATCAGCTACTGAAGTAATTTGCTCTAAAGTCAAGTATATCGGTTTTGGATCTTCCATAGAGTAATAATTAGTTTATTATTTTTAAGTGTTTAGATATTAGTGAACTTGAAAGACTTGCTAACTAGATTTATCTCCTAACTACAAATATCTCCAGTTTATTCTTTTTAGATTTTCCTTTGTTTCCCAACCGTGAGAAACTGCTTCTTCCAAGGTATGCGAATATCTTTTGCATGCATCGACTGCTTGTTTTCCTTGCTGAACTGCGATGGTACTCAAAGCTCCCGCAGCAATGCCAATGTAAGGATTGTGAAATTTGCATGCAAAATAAGTTGCAGTCCCAGCAAAGGCAGTATAAATAGCTGTTTTAACAAATGTAGCGGTTTTACTGGTTTTGGTTAAAGCAAGATTCATAGTGTCATCATAGACTTGCATTCCCGCAGCTCCTTCTCCGATTATAAGATTCCCTTCTCTTCTTATTGAACCTGAAAGATTTTTTGTTTCTGCCATTCTAATTGAATAATCTGGATAGCCTATTTAAACATTTCCTTAGTGTCTTTTTAAAGGAGTTACAGTTTAGGAAGATTTAAAAATGAATAAATGGAAGTTATTATTAAGGTAATTACAATGCAATCACTAGAAAATCAAGTTAGAGAAGCTTTGGTACAAAAAAGAGCAGATGAAACATACACATTAATGACTATGCCAAAGTATCAAGAACAAATGAGCGAGGTAGCTAGAACTATTATGAGAACTGTGGCTGAAGCTATGGGTCCTGCAGAAATTCCTAGACAAAATAAGCTGGATTCCCTTTTAGGAGTTATACCAGAAGAGGTAACACCCTATTCTGAAGAGTTAAGTAGAGTAGATGATGCAATGAAAGAAGTATTCTCTAATCCCGAACAATTGAAGCAAGCTGCTATGGCTAATGCAAGAAATGCTTATATTTCGCGAAGCCAACTAGAAGCTCAGTGTGATGCATTGTATAAGCAAATAAGTGTCGATGAGGACTTAGGTAATAAAGCTTTAGAGGAATTTAAAAGAGCTAATGAAGCATTGTATGGTTTTGCAGATAGTCAAGATAAATTTGTTGCAGGATTAGTAGCTATTGCCCAAAAGGATGGCGTTCAGAGAGCGTTAACAAAGGAAGCTGAAAGAGAAGTAACAAGAAACATGTTTCCAACTGCAGAAGAATATATATCTTACTCATTAAGAGGAATAAAAGTAGTAAAGGACTATTTTACCAATGTTCAGAAGGCAATGATGATTGATGAAGATGTTCAGACGGCAATTGGAATAGATGAAGGCATAGGACAATTGATGGGAGCTGCTTACCGAGGAATACAGAAAGCGATTGAAGGAATAGAAGAAATGGACGAACAAGCACAAACAGAAAAAATATATCAAAGAGCAAAAGAGATTTACGGAGAGTAAAATTTTTATTAAATTTAACATGGCAAAAACTAATTTTTATTCAATAGCTAAAAGATCTTTGTTAGCAGGACTTTTGATTGGAACACTTAGCGGCTGTAACGAAACAAGAAGAGAACTTTCGGATATTGTTTATGAAGAAGCAAAGGTTACTCAGAAGGAACATTCTGATGGTTACACTACTTTTAGGATTATACCGTGTGGAAATTCTACAATGATTATACCTTCTACCAGCTCAGATGGAAATCGCGTTACTTTTAGTGGGGATATAGATTTTACAATAGATAATGAAGATCTGTATAATAGGTTTAATGAGGGAGATTTAGTAAGATTAGGATACAGAGAATCTTACAAGCATACATTTGAAGATTTGAATAAAGATGGTGTAAAAGAAAAGACTCAAACATTATTTGAAGGATATGTTTTTGAGAGTGCAGAAAAAATTGAAATCAAATAGTAGTCTAAAATATATTATTCTTTACCTAAATCCTTATAAGAACAAACTTGCATTTAAAGGAATGAAAGTAGTTTATACAGTTGAACCTATTGAAGGGATTGTGGAATATTCGCATCCTCCTTTTCAAACTAGAGTTGCAAAGGAAAAATTAAAGGCAATAGTTGAAGAGGTATTAATACCTAAAGGGTTAGTTTCATCCTATACCCTTGCGGATGATTAGACTCTTCCTTTTCCTTTTAAAAGACCGGATATATTATCTCTAGAAAGCTTTTTTGGAGACTGCCCAATACCTACTGTTTTAGAAGAAATTAAAGAACTATATGAACAACCAATAAAAGAGTTTAAAGAATTTGAGCGACAGTTAGGGATAGATTTAGAATTGGCTACCGATAATAAAATATTAGAAATGGTTGAAAAGTTTCATTATGCTCCCTCAAAAACTTTGGAGAGGCGTACAGAAGCTATTAAGACTTTAGAAAGACTTTGGAAACCGTATAGTGAACTTGCTGAAAGTTTTACTAGTCCTCATTATAATCACGAAAGAGGAGAAATAGCTAGAGCTATTTCCGTTATTGATGATTGCCATGTGAGAAGTTTGGTAGAATCTTTAGATAAAGCACAAAAACTGTTACAGGAAGGAAAGAGAGATGATGCGAAAGAACAAGTCGTTTGTCATTATAATGACTGGAGAAGAAAGAATTTGGCTCATTTGTATAATGCTTGCGGTGATGCTAGTTTTTATGGTGCTGGATTTTGGATTGCACGTTTGGTAGCTCCAGACAAAGAGGTTAGAGATTCTAGAGGTTCAATAAAAACAGCTGAGCAAATGTTGGATGAAATGGGAATGCCTTATCAAGTTGTAAATATTTAATTTTTAGTTCTTTTACCCTTAACATTAATGTAAAAAAGTTCTAACGACGAGTTCTTTATAGCAACCTTTTTAAACCCTCTTTTGGTAAGTGAAATATGGCATTAGCAAAATATTTGAGAGAAGCATGGAAAAAACCAGATGCTGAAACACTTAGAAAAAGAATGATTGAGTGGAGAGCAGAAGGAACTGTTACGAGAGTCGAAGGTCCTTTGAGACTTGACAGAGCACATTCATTAGGTTATAAAGCAAAGAAGGGAGTTTTTGTAGTTAGAGTTAAAGTTCTTAGAGGCGGACACCGAAGACCAAGACCAAAGAAAGGTAGAATGGGAAGAAGAATGCATACATGGCTGAATCTTAAGATGAATTATCAACAAATCTGTGAACAGAAAGCAGCTAGAAAGTTTCCAAATTGTGAAGCTTTGAATTCATACTGGATTGGAAAAGATGGAATGCATTATTTCTATGAAGTTATTATGGTAGACAGATCTGCTCCAGAGATTAAATCTGATAAACAATTACGTTTTATTGCTAAACCAGCAAATAAGAAGAGAATCTTTAGAGGATTAACTTCTGCTGCATCTAAAGCAAGAGGATTAAGAAATTCCCCATTCAAAGTTCCAAAAGTAAGACCAAGCTTAAGAGCAAATAATAGACAAGGTAATTAATTGAGTTCCTTTTCTTTAAAAAAGAAAAGCTTCTCTAAACCAAAAGAAACACTTTTGTTTTTCTTCGCTTTTTGCTCATCAAAATTAACTCGCAAATTTCCTTTGTGATTTTCTTATTTTGTTACTTCGCAACTATTTACTCAAAGCTTACTTTGCTCGGCGCGATTTCTTTCTTTTAAACAAGTTTTATAAACATCTTATTCTTTAGTTTTTTATGAAAAAAAGTGGTGCTAACACAGACTCTGTGACAACTAAAGAGAAAAGTTTCGGGAAGTATATTTTATTCGGGATTATTATTTTGTTGATTTTTCTTTCTTACCAAATTGTTAAACCATACTTAATAGTTTTAATTTCTTCTTTCATTTTAGCATACTTATCTAAACCAGTTTTTAATTTTCTTAGACCTAAATTAGGGAAGAGCATTGCGGCTACACTTTGCTTACTTCTTATATTGGCCATATTAATTATTCCAGCTACGTTAATTGTTACTACACTAGCTAAACAAGCAAGTGCAATTGTCAAAAACACAGATCTAATGGGCGTGGTGAATACTATAACTTCACTGCCAATACTTGATCAGATTAATTTTAATTGGGCTAGTGGAGTTGATAGAGTAGGACTACTTATTTTTTCTTTAGTCGGAACGGTAGCATCACAATTGCCTTCGATGCTCTTATCAGGTTTAGTATTTTTATTTGCGTTCTTTTATATTTTAGTTGGATGGGATTCTGTAACAAAGCAAGTTAAAAGATTTATACCATTCAAAAATAAAGAGGGAATTTCCAAAGATATAAGTCAAGCAACACATGGGATTGTTTTCGGATATTTGCTGATAGCTATTCTAGATTTTGTGGTTTCTGCAATAGGATTATATTTTGCAGGAATTAAGTTTTATTTATTATTATCTTTCTTAGTTGCAATATTGGTATTTATTCCTGGCCTAGGACCATCTATTGTAAACGTTCCACTGTTAGCTTATTTTGCGCTTGTAGGTAATTGGTATAGTTTTATAATTGTTCTTATAACTTGGGCGATAATTGCTTTGTTTATTGAAACATTTTTAGTCACAAGAGTACTTGCTGGAAGAGCGAAAATACATCCACTGATTATGCTAATAGGAATTTTGGGCGGAACTGCATTATTCGGAATATTCGGATTTATAATAGGCCCATTGATTTTAGTTTATACCATAGAATTAGTTGAAGAGTTATCTGAACAAAATTAGTCTATTCCTTAAATTATAACTATTCGCCCATTTAGCATAGGCACACCATCCTTGAAAACTTTCTAAAAGCTTCTCGTTGGAAAATTCTCCACTTAGCAAATTTTTTATCTTAATTTTTATACTCCTGACATTACTTTTTCTTAAAAGACGAAAATGATAAAAATTTCTAAACCCTACGAAGTCTATTCCTCTTGAAAGGGAAATGATTTTAGTTTTTTGTGGATGTAGTTCTAATTTTAAGTTCTTAATCAAAAAGTTATTAATCTCTTCCTTCCAATTTTCCAATTGTTCTCTAGAATTGTGCAATATAACAAAATCATCAACATATCTTAAATAATACTTTGCTTTTAGATTGTGCTTTACAAAATAATCTAATTCATTTAGATAAACATTAGCAAAGAATTGAGAAGTTAAATTTCCTAGAGGCATTCCCTTGCCTAATGTTTCAGAATCGAAATTATTTAATATTCTTTGTATAATTTCTAAAATCTTCTCGTCTCCTATTTTACGCGATAATATTCTGAATAGAATAGTATGGTCTACCTCTTGAAAATAATGTTTAATGTCTGCTTTGAAACAATAGCCCTTTATTTGATTACTATTAAACCATCCTTTTGTTTTACCATTTTTAGAAACCCTTCTTTTGAATTCGTCAAACCTTTTCAATGCAAATAAATTTCCTTTTCCAATTCTACTAGCACAAGAATCATGGATAAATACTTTTTCAAAAATCGGCTCTATAATATTCACAATTGCATGATAAACAATTCTATCACGGAAAGCAGAAGAATGAATCACTCTTGTCTTTGGGTCTTTAACAATAAATCGCTTTAATGGTTTGGGATAATAACTTAGATTTTCTAATTCTTTTTTAATTAAAGATAAATTATTTTTTATATCGCTTTCAAACTCTAAAACATAATCTTTTTTCGTCTTTCCTTTTCTCGCCTTTCTCCAAGCAAGAATAATATTTTGCCAACTACATAGTTTTTCAAATAAGTGTTTATATTTTTTCATGTCTAGGTACTCTTTGATATTAATTTGCTTAGGAAACCAAGCCATTCTGCCATCCGAATTGGAGTTAGCAAGATTATCATTGTCAGACCTCAAATTCAAGTTCCTGTTGAGGTAGAGCCTAGACAAACCGGACAGCTTTAGCTCCACTAATTTGTTTAGCGACAGAGTCTTCTGTATTAATTAAAAGTAAATCACCAAAGCTTCATATTTCATTCAGTTAATTTGTTCGTAAACAAATTAACATTCATTTTACTTAATGTCGCCTTTGAATTTCATGTCTTATTTTTTAAATAAGAACTATTAATGAGCTGTGGCTCGGTTTCAAACCAAGCAAAATATTTAGATAAGAACACTTTTAAAATCTTTTTATTGCCCAAGCAATACTTTCTCTGCTTTTGCATATCTTTCTTGAACTTGCGCAATTTGTGCATCTCTTCCGCTTTGAAGGTCTGCTAAATACTTATTCAAAATTTTCGGCGAAGTGACTCCGCCACTAACGACGCACACCCTGCCATCCGAATTGGAGTTAGCAAGACTATCATTGCCAGACCCCAAATCCAAGCCCCTGTTGAGGTAGAGCCTAGACAAACCGGAATCTCTAACATATAAATGTCTGTTTCCGTTAGTTCCTACTTTTTTAGGTAATCCTGTTTCTAAGTCAATATCTTCTGATGTAAAATTTCCATCTTTATTTAAAATTGGAGCATAAATTATTTGCGCATCATCTCTCAGTTTAAATGCTAAACCATGCGGAGAAGAAGCATCTTTTACTAAGTCTAATTCACTTAATGGTATCATTGCTGGAGATTTTAGTTTTTGTCTTAAAGATATTTGGTCTGCTACGTTTTTTGCCAAATAAGAATTAGGATCGTCTTTGCTTCTTAACACTAAAGCAGTATCTTCATAAGTTCCACCTAAATTAACGCCTGCTTGAAGTGCTCTTTCTATATCAGAAGGAGTAGCTGTTCTCATTCCATTTTCTCTTATAATTTGATTAACCAACACTACCGCAAATGGATTTGAACCAGTTACAACATTATCAGAATAATTTAAAACATTTAAAGTAGAAAGGTTTCCATAGTCATTCTTTGCTCTTCCTTTATACTCTGCAAGAACTTCTTTCCCAAAATCACCATTAAGCATTCCAACTTCTGGAAATTTTATATCCTTTGGAACTAAGGGTGTACCTCTAAATTCTGTTTTGATTGCCATTTAGTTTTTACCCTGCTTATTTAATTCAGTTAAAAGTGCAGATTCAAGTCCACTAAATTTTAATGCTTCAAGTGCTACGTGTATTTGTTCTGGAGTATAATTTCCTAAATTTTGCGCTGAGCCAGCTGCGCTGGCAACTACTAACGGCACCCTGCCATCCGAATCGGAGAAAGCAAGATTATCAATGACAGACCACAAATACAAGTTCCTGAGGAGGTAGAGCCTAGACAAACCGGAATCTCTTGAATAAAAATTTCTGCTTCCAGAATTATCAAAGATAGGAACTCCTCTTCCGTCCGCTTTCATGAATGATTTACCATTATTTTTATGTGCAAACTCTGGAATTGCCATGACTTCTGCGTCTGCTAAATCGAAAACTAAACCATATGCAGAACTTGCATCTTCTTTTAATTTTGCACCTTTAAGAGAAATTCTAACGGGATTTTCGGGAGTAGCAATTAATCCTCTTGCTTTTACTTGTGTAAATAAATTTTTAGCAACATAATCGTTAGCACCATTATCGTCGCCATCTGTTCTTAAAACAAGTCCCATATCAGAATATGTTCCTCTGAAAAAATCAGGATTTCTTTCTGATGCAAGCATAACTTGTGCAGGTGTTGCTAAATCTGCAAATTGTCCTAATTGAACTGCCATAAAAGGACTAGAGCCCGTTATCAAATCTCTATTTAAAGATAATTTTCCTAAAACTTGTCTTGCCTTATCGCCATATTTAGCAATACTTTCAGTATATTTTCCTAAAAGTTCTTTTCCTCTCGGAAAATCTAAATAAGGAGATTCTTTCACTTCTAAAGGTACGCCGTTTGCCATACTTATTATATAAAAATAAGGTTTATAAATCTTTCGATTGTGTTGTATCTTAATAGGAGTAACTAAGTTTAGTCAATCTGTATTATCTTTCCTTTTTTACCTACTTGGAAAACCTTCGTTTTTCCAATCTTCTGTTCTAATCCTTCGGCCTTCCACAAGGGATGACCTCAGACAAAAATTATATCTCAATTATCTTTCCTTTTTTACCTACTTGGAAAACCTTCGTTTTTCCAATCTTCTGTTCTAATCCTTCGGCCTCGTGAATATGAGATGAGATAAAAATATCTGGTTGAAAATAGTCGATAACGTGTCTTAAAATTTCACTGCCAGGAATTCCAGAAAATTCTGCTAAAGTATCTCTTGCATGAATATGTGAAACTAAAACTTTTTTGGAATCTTTATGACCAACTTTCTCAAAATTTTTAATTAGTTTGTCCAAATTCTTTTCAGTGTCTATATCTAAAGCAAAGTCTGGACTTCCAATCCCTATGATGTCTACTCCATTATAATGTGTGTAAGTTCCGTCTATATTATTTATTTTGTAGATGTCTTTAATCATATTAGATTCTACTGTACTGTCCCAATTTCCTGGAACGAAAATTACTTTCTGATGTCTTTTTGTGAATGGAGCAATTAGATTTCTTGCAGGACGGTTGCCGTGAATATCTCCTGCCAGAATTACTAGGTCGACTTTTTCTTTCTCTGCTTTTATTGCTAAAGATTCTGCAACTGCAGAACTGCCTTGGAAATCTGCTGCAGCTAAAATTCTTAGTCCTTTTTCTTTTTTAGGTGTTTTTTCCATATTTTAGTTAAGCAAGAACTATATTTAAAGATAATTAGTATACAAAAACTTAAAAGCAATTGGGATGTTAGGCAAACATGGAAGATCCAATGACAGAAGAGGAAGTAATGTTTGCGAAGGAACTTGAAAAAGCTGCTGCAAAGGAAGGAATCTCTGTTGAAGCGATGGCTATTAAACTTCAAAGAAGAGATGAATTACTGAAGGCTATTCCTCCCACGGAGAGGTTATACTATATCGAGGATTTGATAAAACGAGGAATAGTCAATCCCGGAATGGCAGATATAACCTTAAGAAAAAATCCTATTTATCCGGACGAAGTTAAAGTTATTTCTAGCGCCATTAGAAAAGAGCTTGCATTATATTTTGGACTAGATGTTCCAGAGTATAAACTTATATTTAATAAAAAGTTGAACGAACCGCTAGAAGCTGCTGCTAATACTAATTGGGCAGACAAGACAATTATTTTTCCTGTGAGAAATGGAATAAATTTACCTTGGGTAATTGCGCATGAGCATGCACACGCATACCAAATGGAGAATAGTGCTCTTTATAGAAAAATAAGAGAAACATCTGAACGAGAAGATTTGGAAGAATATCAGGAAATCAAAATGACTTCTCAGAGATTATCGGAAGGATGGGCTACTTTTCTTTCGTTAGAATATGCAAAAGTAAGAGATGCTCGACTGGGTAGGGAGATGTATGGGGGCCAGATAAGGCATAGCCTAGTATGTAGTAAACTAATAGATAGGCTAAACGGAGCGGAAGATAAAGCACCCTATTATGATGGCCTTGAATTTTTTGAGAAAATATACGCAAAGAAAGGATTGGCTGGCACAATTTATGCTGCTAACAATCTGATAAGAGACAAAGAATTGGTTGATTTTTCAGTAAACTAGGCAGAACTAGAAGATTTTTAAACGCGTGTTATCTGGGTTGGATATGGTAGAAACACAGGATAATAAGCAGTATGATTACAAAGAGTCAGAAGCAAAACTAAAAAAATTCTGGGAAGAAAAGAAGATTTATAGTGCTAAACCTGGAAAGAAAGCTTATTATGTGGATACGCCCCCCCCAACAGTTTCTGGTAAGATGCATTTAGGGCATGCTTTTTCTTATTCGCAACAGGATTTTGTAGTCCGTTTTAGAAGAATGTTTAATGGTAATGTAGTTTATCCATTTGGGACAGATGATAATGGTTTACCTACAGAAAGATTGGTTGAAAAATTAAAAGGTGTAAAGAGCAAAGATATGAAAAGAGAAGAGTTCATCAAACTGTGTCTAGAAACCTTAAAAGAAATTACCCCTAAGTTTATCCAAGACTGGAAAGACATCGGAGTTTCTTGCGATTATGAGTTAAGATATTCTACAATTGACGATAACTCTAGAAAAATTTCACAGGCAAGCTTCCTTGATTTATGCACAAGAAAGTTAGCTTACAAAAAAGAATCTCCGTCCATGTGGTGCCCGGAATGTCAAACTGCAATTGCACAAGCAGAATTGGAAGATAAAGAATTACCGAGCCTATTTACAACAATTAAGTTTTCTTGCGAAGGAAAAGATTTATTGATTGGAACAACAAGACCCGAATTAATTCCTGCATGTGTTGCGGTTTTTGTTAATCCTAAAGACGAAAGATATACTCATTTAATTGGAAAGAAAACAAAAACACCATTATTTGAATTAGAAGTTCCAATAATTGCCGATGAATCTGCGCAGATAGATAAAGGAACTGGTGTTCTAATGATTTGTTCTTATGGAGATAAATACGACGCTGATGCAGTTAAAAGACATAATTTGAAAGCAAAAATTATCTTAAATCCGAATGGGATAATTAATTTTGGCGATTATAACGGGATGAAAATTAAGGAAGCTAGAAAAAAGATATTAGTTAATTTGAAAGAAGCAGGATTAATAACAGAACAAAAATCTATCGTCCATAGCGTAAATGTCCATGATAAATGTTCTACCGAAGTAGAGTATTTAGCGACAGAACAGTGGTTCATCAGAGTTTTGGATAATAAAAAAGACTGGATTGAATTAGGAAATAAAATCAATTGGTATCCGGAGTTTATGCATAAAAGGTACGATGCTTGGGTTAATGGTTTGGAATGGGATTGGAATATTTCTAGAGACAGACATTTCGGAGTTCCGATACCAGTTTGGGAATGCCCTAAATGTAAGGAAATTATACTCGCGCAAAATAACGAACTGCCAATAGACCCGACGAATGTTGAGAAGATATGTGAGAAATGTAATGTGATTGCAATTCCAGAAAAAAAGGTTTTAGATACTTGGGCTACTTCATCTTTGACTCCTCAAATTGCTTCTTCTCTTCTGGGGAAGGAATGGAGAATTCCCTTTTCTTTACGACCGCAGGCACAAGATATTATTAGAACTTGGGCATTCTATACTATTGTAAAGTCATATTTCCACGAAAAAACAATACCTTGGGAAAATATAATGATTTCGGGAGTTGTTTGCGTTAATGGAGAAAAAATGGCTAAATCTAAAGGCAACGGAGTTGAGCCACAATTTGTTATTGAAAATTACGGTGCTGATGCAATGAGATTTTGGGCAGCAGGTTCAAAACTTGGAGAAGATTTAGACTATCAAGAAAAGGATTTATTGAACGGAAAGAAATTTATCACTAAACTATGGAATGCTTCTAAATTTGTATTTATGGGACTTCAAGATTTCGACGGTAAAAAACCTAAAAAGTTTGAAAGAGTTGATGAATTATTTTTAGACAAATTGAATTCTTTAGTTAAATTATGCACAGAGAGTTTTGAAGTTTATGAATACAGTAAAGTTAAAGCAAGCGTTGAGAAATTCTTCTGGCAAAGTTTCTGCGATAACTATTTAGAAATTGTTAAGTTTAGAATTTATAACTCTGAAGGCGATAAAAAGAAATCAGCACAATATGCTTTATATCAATCTCTTTTGACTATTTTAAAATTGATGGCCCCAATAATGCCATTCATAACCGAAGAAGTATATCAAGAATACTTTAAGAAAACGGAGAAAGACGAATCCATACATGTTTCAGAATGGCCTAAGTTTACTAAAGAGGTTGTGTCTTCTGAATTAGATGTCCTTTATGAAATATTGACTGCTGTAAGACAGGAAAAGTCTAAAGCCCAGAAATCAATGAAGGCAGAAATTGTTTTGACAATTGAAAAAGATAAATCTGCGAAGATAAAAGATATTCTAGAAGATTTGAAGGCAGTAACTTGTGCTAAAGAGATTAAAGAAGGAAATTTTAAAGTTGAGTTTATTTAAGAAATGAAACATACAAATCCTTATAAATAATAAATTGAGAAGATTTTTATGACAAATTTAGACCCTAGGGATGTTCCGTATCAGACTGCCTTTGATGAACATATGGGTTTGTCTCTCCCTCTGTCACATTTACTAGGAAATAGAATAGGATTTTTTATAAAAAATATTGAAGGAGAGTTAGTTTGGGGCGGTTTAGAATTGAGTTTTTGGAAATTTGAGAAAGACACGCCTTATTCCGGAAGAATCCATATTTCTCCCTCGCCTTTGTCTGAGCTCATTTTAATAGAAGACCTTGTAGTAGGTGAAATGCCAAAAGACTACCCTATGATCGGTGAAAGAAAAACAAGCAAAGACGAAGTAGACCTTTCTTTATACTACCCATCTCGCGAATTTTGGAATTTCAGAATACATTATACTAATAAAGGACAATTAGTAGATAAAGAGGCAAAACATTTAATTGCTGAAACGAGAATACGTTGTAGTATTCCAAGTAATTATGCCGAAGAATATAGCGATTCTAAAGTTTACGTTCCTCCAAGAAAAGTTGTTCAAATGGAAAACGGGAAATGGGCGACAAAGCCTAATTAGAAAGATAAGAACACTTAAAAAGTTAAATTTCGTATTGGATAGATGGTTTGGAATATTCTCTTGCCGTTTGACGGAATCAAATCCGCAATTCACTCTGTGAGATACGCTTTAGACTTTGCACAAATACTTGATGCGAATCTTTTTGTACTTCATGTGGTAAATCAAAAAGCATTCCAATCCGCAAAGAAGGTTTTGAAAAAAGGAGATAAAGAAGTCAAAGAGTATTGCATTAAACGTATATCTGGTATTTTTGACGATGTAAAAAAAGAGATAGGCAAGAGAAAATTTAAAAAATGCTTCTTTGAAATAAAATTTTCGGAACATATTGAAGAAGGCATAGCTAATTTTGCTAAGGAAAAAAATATTAATCTTTGTGTGATTCAGCCAAGTCCGTATGCACATACAGAAGTTATCGGAGATTTGGCAATGAAGATAACAAAAAAGCTTGACTCTCCCGTTTTGTTTATAAAAACAAAGAAAATGCTTAAGACTAAACCTGTCTTTTTTGTTCCGATAGATGAAAATGAAGACAACCTAGCAAGCATAAGATTTGCCGTTGATTTAGCAGAAAAAGCTAAAGCCGAAATTATATTTTATCATACAACTTGGGCTCGTAAAGAACTAATCAGCTGTGATCCTATTGACCATTGTCTCGAAGAAGTAAGAAAAAATATCCATGTAAGTGAGGCACTTGCCAAAAATAGAAAAGTTAATTTTAAGACACTGGTTAGAAAAGACGATTGGATTGCCGGAGGAATTATTCGAGAGGCTGTTGAAAATGAGGCAGATGTAATCTTTATGACAGAGTCTACTTCTTTAATCGGCGGGCAACCAACTTTAGTATTAAAAAACTCTATGTATCCATTGATACTTGTTAAAAAATGAAGAAAATAGATTTCCGTTCCCCATATGTTTGCATGTCCATAGTTTTAGTTATGTATATAATTAAAGTTACTTTGAAACTTATTATTGGTTCCGATATTAATTCCATTTCTCTTTATGGAGATGGTTTACATAATTTGTCAGATATATTTGAAGCAGTTTTAGTAATGTTTGCACTATACATTTCCAAAAGACCAGAAAATTCTCGATATCCCCTAGGCAAATCCTCGATTGAAAATATTGGAAGTTTATTTATTGGAGTAGCACTTCTTTTTATATCGATTGATTTTTTCTTGAAATCTATTTTAGGAATTTTTCTTTATGTAGGAATTTTCCCAGTAGTTACTTCTTTACTTTCTAATTTTGTGAGTATTCCGGAGGCTATAGACTTTGGAACTAATGCACTTGTAGTTATCCTTGTAGTGGTCTTTTCTATTTTTGCCTCCTGGCTGGTTTCGTGGTATCAGATCACCACTGGCAAACAGAAAAATCATGTAAGTTTAATTGCGGACGGAAAAGAAACACTTAGCGATTCGTTTGTTGAAATGACAGTGCTTATTGGTTTGATAGGTTCATTTTTTGGATTTAAATATTTAGATTATATCTTTGGCTTGATAGTAGCAGGTTTAATGTTTAGAACATCTAAAGGAATATTAAAAGATGCAATAGGTAATTTACTTCAAGTGTCTATTGATGAAGAAAAATTTAATGAGATAAAGAAACTATTTGCTGAAACTAAGGGAATAGAAGACTATGAAAAAGGAGATGACGATAGACTAATGGCTTTCAAACTCGGTAAATTTATTTTTGTTTCTGCTAAAGTTTACGTTTCTCCAACATTAACGCCTGAAGGACTTTATGCAATAAGAAAGGGACTTAGCCAAAAGGTTAGAGAAATACTGAAAGATTCGGAAGCTAGAGTTTATATCAAGGAGAAAGTATTTCAAGAAAAGCAAGGAAGAGTTATAATTCCAGTAGAAGAAACTTCTAACGATCTTTTTAGGTCGTTCATCTCTGAAGACTTTTTTAAAGCAACTAGCTATTACTTAGTAGATGTCTCTGGCGAAAGAATAGTTACAGTTAGAAAATACGAGAATAACTTTAAGACACGAGAAAATCTTGCAGATTTTATTTCTAGAAAAATGGTAGATACGGTGTATTTAGTTAAGGATGATAAGAAGCTAGAATGGTTACTTCCTAACGTAAAATTTGAAAAAACAAATTTTATAATTTTCCAAGATATGTTCCATTAGAGTTATTCTTTAAACACATTCAATTTCTCGCTCTTTGGCATTTGCTTAATCCAGTATTCTGCTTTGCAAGCGTCCGATTTATCTTTACAAACTTTTGTTGCTATAAGATGACTGAAACCGTGTCGCATTACGTACTTGCTTCCTTTTTTAGATTTGTGAGCTTTCATTCTTTTTTCAACGTCGTTTGTAACGCCAGTATAATAAGAACCGTCAAGACATTCTAGAATATAAACGCACCATGATTTTTCTGCTACCATAAAATAGGATATGTTACTTACTTTAAAACACTACTGTGACAAGAATTACTTAGGCAATCTTTTTTCTAAATCAGAAACATCTCTTGTTGGCGCACCATGTTGCTCCATGCAGCTAACTGCTAAAGCAGCAATTTTTCTCATTTGCTGTAAGCTTGGCCTATTTTCTCCGTGATCAGATTCATCATTCCATGCATCTTCTGCTTTTCGTAAATAAACTCCTAAGCAGGCAAGATATTCCCCTACAGTTTTTACAGTGTTAAAATCTTGTTGCTTAACTAAAGCTTTTTGATAACTTAGTTCGCCTTCGATTGCATCGTACACTTCTTTTCTTTCTGGCATAGGAGTTAGAGTGTTAAAGAGTATATAAATATTATTGCTAAAAAGAATATAGTTTTATAAATCCTCAATAACTTAGAATTTGAACCGAAGGATGGCGAATTAAAAAACGATAGGACGTTTTTCGAATAATTTCGAACTGTTGGTTCGACCGAAAAAATCCGTTATCGGTTGCTTCGTAAAGTCGCAACCTTACAAATTCCTTCGGAAGTTTGTAAAATGAATGATGCAGAGAAGTATGAGTTTGAAGAAACCATAAAAGAACTTGAAGGCTACCGTGGAAGACACACCGAACTTATTAGTGTTTTAATTCCGGCAGAGTTTAATATAAACAGCGTAGTTAAACAAATAGACACAGAAAAGGGAACTGCCGAAAATATTAAGTCTAAAAATGTACGAAAAGCAGTACTTGATGCCTTAGAAAGAATTTCTAGACAGTTGAAATTAATTGGACAAAAATTACCTGCGAATGGCCTGGCAATGTATGCGGGAAATGTTTCAGAAGTAGAAGGACAAGAAGATGTTAGAATTTGGAATATCGAACCACCAAAACCATTGAAGATGAGAGTTTATCGATGTGACCAAACTTTTGTTGTTGAACCATTAAGGGAGATGCTTGAAACAGATGAAGTTTATGGATTATTAGTTATTGATAGAAAAGAAGCAGCCATTGGAATTTTAGAAGGAAAATCAATTAAGATGTTACATTCTATGACTTCTGGCGTTCCTTCAAAACAAAGATCGGGAGGACAGTCTGCCCAAAGATTTGAGAGAGCAACGGAAGGAGCAGCTAAAGAGTTTTATAGAAGAGTTTCCGAAGTTATGAAAGATGTTTTCTTTGAGAATAAAAAACTAAAAGGAATTTTAATTGGCGGACCTATTCCAACCAAGGAAGAATATATTGAAACTGGAAATTTGGCAACACAATTAAAAGATAAAATTATTGGAGTTAGAGATATTGGCGATAGTGATTATGCAGGGTTACGGGCATTGGTTGAATCTTCTAAAGATATTTTAGCTGAACAAGAAGTTACAAAACAAAGAGAAATCTTGGACGAATTTTTTATGATGCTTGCAAAACAGCCAGAGAAAGTTGCGTATGGAATGGCAGAAGTTGAAGAGAGACTGAATATTGGTGCGGTGGGGAAATTAGTTATTTCTAAAGAAATGCCCAGAGAAACAATTAAGCATTTAGAAGAACTTGCAAAAGCAACATCAGTTGAAGTTCATATTGTTACAAATGAAACTCAGGAAGGAGTTCAGTTTCATAACATTGGTGGTGTCGGCGGAATTTTAAGATACGCTATAAACTAGGGCCTAATAATCTTCATTTTTAACAAGCCCGTCAAATATTGGAATTCCTTTTTTTGTAAGTTCTCTCTCACTCACTATCTTATCTTTATAATGATTTACACCACCCGCACAGTATTTACATTTTCCAAGCTGCCGATGAGCAAATAGGCTTATGCGCTTTCCTTTATATCCTTTCATTGCAATTTCTCTTGCTTTTCTGAGAGTTATTGCAATATCTTTACCATACCTCCCTGCTGGGATGTCATTACCTCCGAAACAAATATGTGCAAAATTCCTATTAGTGTTAGTTAAAGGATGCCGATTATTTTTTACCATAACCACATCACCAGTTGCATATACTCTACCGCCACTTATACCTACTTCTTTTCCAACTTTCAATTCACCAAATAAATAACATTTACCATTGAATGGACTTTTGATTGCAAATCTTGGAACTTTTAGCCAGATATAGTAGGAGCTTCCTTTTTTTGTAAATCCGAACTCTCCGCCGTCGTAATTATGCAATCCTGCGAACCTGGCAGAGTCGCCAATCCTAGTGTCTAGCTCTGCTAAAACTTGCTCTCTTGTGAAATGCGTTTCAAGAGCTTTTCTTTTTATTTCTTGTGAAAATAGTCTTTGTTGATTGCTTTCTGCTTGGGCTACAGATTCAGAGGTATCTCCTACTTTGTACACTATGCCATTTATCTGCACTGAGTTTTTACTTTTTCTTTTAGCTTGATAAAGATACTGGACCTGCCCTTCAGAAATCATAAAATCCCTATTTCTAAAATCTTGAGATGCAACTTCTTCTCTTTTTACTTTATCTACTCCTAATAGAGCATCTAATTTTCTTTGTTCTGGAGTTCTATCAATTACCTCTTCGTCTTTAAGAGTTTCAGAATATAGGTCTGATTTTATTCCCCCTATTTCCCTTACTATTTTATTTGTTAGAGATTCAAGAGTGCTGTTATTTCTTAAAGCTCTAGGTCTTGCAGCTCTTGTTTCTTCATCTACTTGAACACCCAATATTCCGGATATTTTTTCCTGATATTTTTCGTCTCGCAAATAAGGAAATATTTGCGCAGCAATAGCTGTAGGAATATCTGCCTGATTCTCTCCAATTTTAGTTTCTAAATCCAACTCATCCCAAATTTCTTTTGCATATTCATTTTGTAACTTAACTAACTCAGGTTCATTTCTATCAATATACATTTCATCAAAAGACTCAGTAGTCCCAATTTCTTCTAGTGCAGAAATATTTTTTCTTTCATCGACTAAAAATGTTACGGGTTTATTTTCTTCGGAAACTTTTTCACCTTGTGCATAAACTTTCCCACCAACTACAATTAAAGGTGTTGCTGCAGACATTTCAAATAACGGGTGTCTTTCTAATCTTTCTATTCCTGGAAGAGATTGTATTGAATAGGAAAGTGTTTTTATTTCATCCGGATGAAAATACCAAGCCTCACCGCGTTGTACATCCAGACTAACATAGCCATCATAAACTGCTAATACTTTACCATGTGAATTTAATCTAAGACTGTCTATAGATCCTCCATGAAAAAAATTGTTATCCGCTCCAAGAGCCCGAACTATTTTTACTTCCTGCCCGACTTTGAATTTTTGTGCGTTTGCCATTTCATTTCTTCTCTCCCTCCGATGATTGTCCCCTTTCCGCCTTATCCGCTAAATACCATTCTTGCATACGAGCATCGCCCATGGTAGCTGCGACTAATGCTTTTGTAGGTTTAACTCCGGACTCCATAAGCTTAGCTCTTACAAATTCTTCCATTCCTTGTGCATCTAGTCTCATAGTTGGATTTTTTGCTTCTTGTTTTGGAGGAGCAGTTAAAAGTGTTTCTAAAGCGGATGGCTTTCGTTCGCTATTCTTGGCTTCTGCAGCTTTTTTTGTTAAATAAGCTTCTTGAATCTCACAATCTTCCATTGCATCCCTCATATCTCGGTCAGTAAATGACCGCCCGGTCGAGATAAAACGATCTCTTACAAAATCTTTTAATTCAATTGGGTCAATATATTCTTCTCTTTCTGGCTTTGCAACTTCTGCAGTAAGATTAGCTCTTGAAGGCCCAGTAGATTCTTTTTTTGGTTCTAAGGTTGTACGATATAAATTAAACATTATTTCGTTATTCATGGCGTCATATATATTCTGTTCAGAAGTCACGACTCTTTGAGTGGCAAGTGTTGTTACAACAAAATCTCTGAATTTTTTAGGATCTATATCGCCAGATGACTCTCTCCTTTTTATTTTTTTTGTAGGAGTCCCTTTCCTTTGATCTTTAGAAGCTTGATAGTTGGAAGAAGCATTAGGGTTAACAATTGGAGTAACATGCGGTTTTCTACTATCTAGTACAGCCTGTGCCAAGTCTAAACTGTCCCCTAGTTCTCCACCATTCAAACCTACATTGCTAGTTGGAACCATAGGAGTTGTTTTATTTGAAATAGGATCATCACCTTTTCCCTTACTACCTATGTTATATGCTCTTCCGGTTGTTCCCTCATCAGGCGTATAAGTACTAGCATTATCACTTCCACCACTAAACCAACTACCGAAGTAGCTAAACATGCTTCTGATTTTAACTTTTGCTTCTAATTCTTTTCTAAGTAAAGCTTCGTCGATAACTTCTGGAATTTCGTCTTTGCAAACAAGAACATTTACTTTGTGGCTTTCATCAATAATCTTCTGACAATCTGAACATTTTCTTCTTGTTGCAATTTCTGCGTATGGAATTCTTTTTCTTTCGAATAGTTTAGATTTGATATTTGTTCCAGGTTCTGTAACAATTTCTACTTTTTCTTCGCCATATGAAAACCCTCCCCCTCTTGCCCCATGTACCACAAGCGAATATGCAAATCCTATTTTTTTGTCTTCTGTTACTTTTCTAGAAACAACATTAAGTAAACCTGGATCTTTTAATTCAAATTCATATTTTACTCCAGGATGTTTTGGATCTGTAACGACGATTGTGTTTCCTACCAGCTTTACATCTGGGTTTTTTCTTTCTGTTTTCTCAAGAACATAACTTGCAGATGAAATTGCATTCAAAACAGTCATTTGATTTGCTACATCTGTTCCAGAGTGGAAAGTACTCATATCTCCGTGGCTGTGCCACCAACCAACTACTTTACAACCCATCGCATCTATTTCTCTTCCGGAAGTAATTACATCCTCAGGTTCTATTTTTACATCTGCAGAGCCAGCAGTTTGATTGGGAGCAACATAAACTCCTCTTGCAACTCTGTCAGTACTTCCTTTTGGAGTAATTAAGTATCCAATCATTTCAGTCCCACTACCACCCGCAATTTCGCAAACTAGTTTAGCGTATATAAAAGCTTTGTTATAAGCTGCTTCCGTAATATGCAAATCTTGGAAATTGTCTCCACTAATTATTTTTTCAATAGACTTAGCATTGCCTGTTTTAACAGCAGCTTCAGTTTGCCCTAAAAGATTATCTAAGTTTGTCATTAGTTTGCTCCTCCGATAATTATCGGAACTCCAAGTGATTTTGCTTCTTTTTCAGAAATCAAATTATTTGGAAATTGGCTTGTGGTTAAACGATAGTTATAGTCATAATTACTTGCATTATATCCATAGAGCAATACGCTTTTTATTTGCCTTAGTGATTTAGCTATTGACTCACCCTTATCTTTTCCGCTAATAGATAGACTATAGCTCCCCAGACAAATTTCGGTAAATGATCCAGATTTCCTATGCAAAAATGGATGATCATTATTTTCTATTGCTTTTGCTTCTGAATCTCTACTTATTCTTCCGCTACCACTTTTGTTCACATAAAAGCCTGCACGATTACTTCCGAAACGGTAATAGTTTCCGTCATATTGACTTTTTACTACCCACGGAGGTATTCTTATCCATAAAAATAATCTTTCTGAACCCTCGCGAGAGGTAAATCCGAATTCTCCAGCATCATAATCTCTTAATCCTGTGAATGCTGAAAGTTCTCCGATCTTAGATTCTGCTAATTCCCTCATCTTTTCTTTTGAGAAATGTGTATCCAGTGTTGCTTTTCTTATTTCTTGTGAAGTTAATCTTCTTTGATCGCCTTCTGCTTGTTCTGAAGATTCTGCTGAATCTTCTAATTTATAATCTGTTCCATTAACATTAACTATTCTTCTATTTCTTCCACTAGTTGGACTTAAATAAGATATTTGACCGTTTGAAATTATGAAGTTTTGATTTTCTAACGGCTCCGAATAAAGTTTGTCCTGTCTTAAGGGCTCTACACCTAGAAGAACATCAAGCATTTTTTGCTTAGCAGACCTTTCATCTTTTTGTTCTTCTTGTTCATGTAGAGGTTCAGAATCTAACTCGGATTTAAGAGCGCTTACATCTACTAAAATTTCATCAACTAATTTTTCAAGAGACGAATTTCTTTCTTTGCTTTCTCTTTTTGGAGCATTAGCTTCTTTAGGTACTCCTTCCGAAGCTACCCCTAACATTCCTGCAATCTTTGTTTTGTATCCTTCTTCTCTTAAGTAAGGAAATACCTGTGATGCGATCAGTGAAGGAAGATCTGAATCATCTAACTTACCTAATTTTTCTTTTAACCCTAATCTTTCTTGAACTTCTGTGGAATAAAATTTTTGCATTTCTGCTATTGCAGTTTCATTTCTGCCAAGATACATTTGATCTAAAGAACTCAATGTGCCAATTTCTTCTAGTGCAGAAACATCCTTTCTTTCGTCAACTAAAAAGGTTGTAGGTTTATTTTCTTCAGAAGCTTTTTCACCTTGCGCATAAACTTTTCCTTCGATAACTACTAAAGGTGTTGCTACAGACATTTCGAATAGTGGGTGTCTTTCTAATCTTTCTATTCCAGGAAGAGCAGTGATCGTTTGTGTAAAAGAACTTATTTCATCTGGATGGACATACCAGTATTTCCCTTCTACAGTGGCTATGCCTATCTTCTTGTTTCGCTCAATTATTTCTCTGACTACCGCACGAGTGTTTAAAGCTACCTCATTTATCGACCCAGAATAAAAATAATTTTTTTCGTTAAGACCACTTCTAACTCCCAGATTTTTAACTAACCTAACTTCCTGTCCTTTTTTAAATATTTTTGCTATTACCATTTTATTTATGCTGCGCCTCCGTCGAATATTGGAATTCCTCTTCGCATTAGTTCTCTTTCATCAGTCATTAAATCACGATAATGATTAACTCCGTAACAGTTATCGCCATTGCATTGACCTAATCTTCTATGACTATACAGACGCATGCTACCCTTGTAACCTTGCATGACTACTTCTTTAGCCTGTCTCAATCTTTTAACAATATCTTTCCCATAATTGCCCTCGACAATATCGTTCTTACCGAAACAAAGACTTCGATAGTCCTGATCATCTTCTGTAAGTGGATGCCGATTATTTTTTACCATATAGGCCCCGGAAGTTGTTACACAGACTCTTCCAGAATCTAATCCAATAGTTACTCCTACTTTAGATTCGGCGAATAAATAGCAATTACCGTCGTATGGGCTCTTGATTGCAAACTGAGGAACTTTTAACCAGAGATAGGAGTAGCTTCCTTTTGTGGTAAATCCAAATTCCCCGCCGTCGTATTCCTTCAATCCGGCGAATTTAGAAATGTCGCCAATCTTTGCATTTAGAACATCTTTAACTTTTTCTTTTGAGAAAACTGTTTCAAGAGTTCTCTTTCTTATCTCCTGAGAAATTAATCTTCTTTGATCACTCTCTACTTGCTCTAAAGATTCTGCTGAGTCTTCTAATTTATATTCGGTTCCATTAACGTTAACTACTCTTCTATTTTTTCCACCCATTGGACTTAGATAAGATATTTGTCCGTTTGAAATTATGAAGTTTTGATTTTCTAATGGTTGAGAATAAAGTTTATCTTGTCTTAAAGGATCTACACCTAGAAGAGCGTCAATCTTTTTTTGCTTTGCATTTCTTTCATCTGCTACCTTTACGTCTTCATCAAAAAGAGCTTCTGAATCCAGGTCAGACAAAAGATTCTGGGTGTCCCCTAGAATTTCTCCAAGAACTTTTTCTAGAGCTAAATTTCTTTCTCTTGATTCAGAGGGTCTAGATTCTTCACTACTCACTTCTTGTTGATTTGCTCCAAGAATTCCAGTAATTTTGTCTTGATATTTTGCTCCTTTAAAATATGGAAAAATTGTTGCTGCAAGCAATGATGGAAAATCTTGGCTATTAATTGCTCCCAGTCTTTTTTCTAATCCTAATTTGCTCCAAACTTCTGCAGAGTATGCTGTTTGAAGTTCGGATATTACAGTTTCATTTCTATTTACATGCATTTCATCTAGAGATTCTAAAGTTCCGATTTCTTCTAATCTAGAAATGTCGTTTCGTTCGTCAACTAAAAATGTTGTAGGTTTACTTTCTTCGGAAACTTTTTCACCTTGCGCATAAACTTTTCCTTCTATTACGACTAAAGGCATTGTTGCAGACATTTCGAATAGCGGATGTCTTTCTAATCTTTCTATTCCTTGAAGAGCCGCGATAGTATCTGTTGTAAGCGATTTGATTTCATCTGGATGGACAGTCCACTGATCGGTGTAACTACTATTTGCTAACTTAAGTCTTATTCTTTCCCCGTCAATATTGTCTATGGTTCCAAAGCTACTAAGGGGTACTTGCTTTGGAGTCCCCGCGTAATAATATTGGCCTGCACCATGACTGCTTCTTTCACCAAGAGCTCTAACTAACTTTACTTCCTGTCCGACTCTGAATTTTTTTGCGCTTACCATTATCTTTTTTCTCCATTCAATTTAGCTACAGCAACTCTAAGCATAGATGATGGATAAGTATTTGCCCGTATTTCTACGCTATTTTCTCGTGCACACATTTTTACCATGTTAACTTCTCCTCCATCGCTCATACCTAATTTGCCATTCACGGTCTTTCATTGCCTCCAGAATATCGGCTTCTGTTGGCATAACATCTCCTGCTAATAACATATTACCTACAAATAACCTAAACTCATCACGAGGATAATTTGCAGAGGACACGAGGGTTGCTGGTTTAATTAATTGTGATTGTCCAACGTCTGCTAGAAGACTACCTACTTTTGCGGAAGAAAGTGATTCATTATAAGATTCAACTTCTTCTGCTAAAATTTCTGCAATAATTTCGGGAGTCAAATGGCTGCCCAAAGTT
Organism: archaeon; assembly: GCA_037140195.1. Taxonomy (GTDB): domain Archaea; phylum Nanobdellota; class Nanobdellia; order Pacearchaeales; family GW2011-AR1; genus CABMGO01. Next base: position 4,663 of record JBAXEZ010000004.1, on the reverse strand, counting down.
CTTCTTCTTAATTCCTGTGAGAATAACTTTTGATGTTCTTGCTCTAGCTGTGTGGATGGAGTAAATGCTTCTTCAATTTTATAAGTTATGTTATTAACTCTTATTTGCCCCAAACTAATTGCTTCGGGTAGTTTTAGAAGATGGACTTTTCCTTCGGAGATTAGGACATTTTTATTAGCTAAACTATTATAGGAAACTACTTCCGAGCTGTCTTCAACTCCGAGTAGTGCAGAGATTTTTTTATTTTCTATTGCATCTCCTTCGCCATTAACAAGTTTTTCTAAATCTAGATTTTTTCTTGTTTCTTTGACACCGTTTGTTAAATCAACTACGGCCCTATCAAATAGAATCTTTTTATAGGCGGGAGATAAATCTGAAGTTCTCCAAACAGTACCTCCAAAGTTTATGTCTTCTAAAACTTCAGCTATGTATGCCTCTTGCATTTTTCTAATTTTAGGCAAATTCATATTAACATAGAACTTTTCTAGAGCAGTTAGATCTCCCATTTCCTCAAGTCTGAAAACTTGACTTTCTTTTTCTCCCCTTACTGTATAAATGTCTCCAGTGTTTTGTTCGGTAGATAATTGTTCTCCTTGCGAATATACTTTTCCTTTCATTAGTACAAGTGGGGCGGATTCAGACATAGAGAATAATGTTTGTCTTTGAAAATTTTCAATTCCTGGAAGAGAAGTGACTACGGGCGGAACTACTTCAAGTTCTCCACCGTGAAATCTCCAAGTTGTACCGTTCAATAATCTAGTGCATATCCAGTCATATCCAACCATATCTGTAACCCTTCCTTTCGACCCCAAGGCAACTTCATCTGTATTACCTCCATTGTAATACGCGTTTTTATCTTTGCCACGGACCCAACCCTTTGTGTCTACTATCCTTACTAAATTTCCAATTTTACTTTCAGATGCATCTGTCATTTTATTTTTTCTCCTTGGTATACTCTGACTGGAACAGGTACTGGAACAGTATTTAATTCTGAAAGAGCTTCAGATAAATGATCTAAGCCTCTTACTAAACAATTTTTTCTTGGAGGTAAATAACTTGCACGCATTACATAACAGTTCAAAGCGAGTGCAGTATTTGCTAAATTAATCATTATCAACCCCGAATGAGACACACTAGCCACACCGCCCGCTGCTGCGATTGCCCCATAGGTAGTACCGAAAACTTTGTGGTGTCCTTTTCTAACCTCTACTCTAATGTCACTTAGACCATCTTTTGCAGCTTTAACTTCCAATTCATCCTGTTCGTTATTCTTTTTTATATTAAAATAACTTCCAAGTGCAAGAAATGGAAAGGCCACCAGACCGATAGTTTTATTTGAGTTATATAAAGAAAGATTAAGAAATGCACTACCTCCAGCATCTAAAATATTTCCTAGATCTGCACGTGTTCGGCCAGTAGTCCAGTTCCATGCATGAACTCCTACGTTTGCCCCCTGTACTAAGACAGAGTCGACTTTTTCGTATAAGCTCATTATTTCTCCTCTTTGTACTTTGCCCTCACCTGTTCAATCCAAACTGCTGGTTCGGGTTTAATACAAGCACAAGGATCGGAGGCTCCAATCAATCCGCCTCTTGCTCCAGCTTTAGAATCATATTTTAAAATTCTGCTAATAGGAGTTCCGTAGTGAGAATCTAGTACCTTTAGTGTTTCGCCAACCATCATTCCACCAATTATTTCATTAGTCATAATAACGCTTGGATCCGGAGCATGTCTACATGTTGCGGACTTAAGTTCTTTTGCGAGTGCATCTTCTACATGCATAGTACAATCTAAACATGCACTTTTTCCAGGAACATAAACTACAACTTGTCCAGAACTTGGATTTGTTCCTCCGCTGATTAATGGAACATGATTTCTTACGGCTAAATAATTTAGCTGTGCTCTTACTGCAAAACTGTCTACACAATCTAAAATTGCATCGTAGTGATTTTCTGCTAATAAAGTTGAATCGTGTTTAACTTCTCCAACTATTCCTCTAACATTTATTTTTGGCCTAATCTGTTTAATTCTTTCAGCCAAAACTTCTGCTTTATATTTTCCAACTGAATCCCATAGTAATATTTGTCTGTTTAAATTCGTAGCTTCAATACCATCGTAGTCGACAATATCAATGTTTCCAACTCCTGCTAAAGCCAATCCAGGTATTGTAAAATTTCCTAGAGCACCACCGCCTATGACGAGTACTCTCTTTCCAGATAAATCTGCAGAAGAAACTTCCTCTTCTAATTCATTTGAGAATCTTCTTCCAGAAGCTAATGAGTATGCTAATGATTTAACTGGTTTGTCTCCAGCCATAGGCATTAAGATTTTTCTTACTTCTTCAGTTATTAAACCGCCAAAGATTTCACTAGTTACTGCACCTTGACTTGCACCATTATAATCTGCAAGAGCTGCTTGAACTTGATTTTCTCCGTTGACTAAAACTAACTCTCCTCTTACTTCGTTACATGAAGAAGTTAATACTGGAATATTTTTTGCAACTCCATATTTGATAACTGTCTGTTTTGAGGCAGGATTATTTGTTAAATCTAGGATAAGAGTTGGTTTTCCTAACATGGAAACTAGTGGACTGTTAGCTAATGAAAGATTTGTTCCCTTAACTTTTATGTCTGGATTAATTTCTCTAAGAATTTTTTCTAAACTTTGTGCTCTTGATTCTCCTTCTTTTGCTTTGAACATTAAAAATCCGTCTTCTTGAGCTCCAACTTTTGTTGCATCATAAATTTCAACATTTCCAACACCGAGCGAAGATAATGAAACAGCAGTAAAGTTTGCTAACTGGCCAGAACCAACTATTGCAACTCTTGAATTTTTCAAACTATCTTGATTCCATCCTTCGATTAATTCTTGTCTATTATATCTATTGTCCATTAGTCTTCTCCTCCGTCGGGCATCTGACTTCTTTGCGCTTTTTCAATAAGATACCATTCTTGCATACGAGCATCGTTCATTGTAAGTGCGATTATTGCTCTTGTAGGTTTAACTCCGGACTCTATAAGCTTCCCTATTACAAATTCTTGCATTCCATGCGCATCTAATTCTATCGGCGCCATATTTGCTTGCTGCTTTTCTGGTGCTTCTTGAGATACATCTGGAATTGATTGAAAGTCTTTTACTTTTTTAGTAGGAGCTTTTGAAACTTCGTGCTTTTGAGGAGGTAAAGCTGGAGGCAACCGTGGTTGAGTATATGCAGGATTTACAACTGGTCTTCCATGTGGTCCAGATTTGCTACAAGTGCCGGGTGTTAAATCATCCTCACCAGGGAAATAACCACCATATGGATCCATTTCGTACATGCTTCTTCTGTTAACATCTGGAAGTCCACCAGTGAAACTTGCACCAGGAATATATACTTGTTGACCTTTGCCCTTGTGTTTACCTTTCTTTCCACCCCAACCACCGAAGAAGGTAACTGGTTTTCTGATTTTGACTTTTGTTTCTATTTCTTTTCTAATTAAACTCTCGTCGATATCTTGCTGCTCCTCATCTTTATAGACCATAATATCTACCAAGTTACTAGTATCATTAAGTTTCTGACAGTCAGAACATCTTCTTCTTGTTGCAATTTCTGCGTATGGTACTCTTTCTCTTTCTCCTTTTTTAGCAAAAATTAATGCTCCTTCCTGCATAAGAAGTTCTCCTCTTTCCGAACCAGGCCCAAATTTCCCTCTAGGTCTTTGAGATCCGTGTACAACCATAGAATATGCAAATCCAATTTTACTTTCTTCTTCAACTTTTTTAGAGACGACATCCAGTAGTGCTGGATCTTTTACTGCAAATTCATATTTGACTCCAGGATGTTTTGGATCTGTAACAACAATTTTATTTCCTACTAATGTTATTTCTGGGTTTTCTCTTTCTCTTCTTTCAGTTACATAGTTTGAAGATGCGATAGCATTCAAAACAGTCATTTGATTGTCTACGTCAATTCCAGAATGGAAAGTTTCTAGATCTCCATGGCTGTGCCACCACCCAAGTACTTTGTAACCCATTGCATCTATTTCTCTTCCAGAAGTAATTACATCTTCAGGTGCAATTTTTATTTCGCCAGAACCTACGAATTGATTAGGAGTTAGATAAATTCCTCTTGCAATTCTATCCTTACTTCCTTTTGGAGTGATTAAATAGCCGCCAATTTCTGTTCCGTCATTATTAGAAACTTCACAAACAACTGAAGCGTATACAAACGCTTTGTTATAAACTCCTTCGGATATTTGAAGTGCGTCGAATTTATCTCCGCCGAATAATTTCTCAATAGATTTAGCGCTACCAGTTTTAACAGCAGCTTCACTTTGTCCAAGTAAAAAGTCTAAGTCTTTCATTTTGATACTCCTAAAGTTCCTACTAGGTTTATTTTTTTCTCTTCTCCGAGTTTTGTTACTTTTGTCATCTTCTTGCTTTTCTCTTTCTTGTTTTTTTTCTATTTATAAAATAAAAAATAAAAAATAAATTTGTTTTAATTATTGCATTAAAGTGTAAGGGCGTCCGCCTTGTTGAACAGATGAAACTTCTACTTCTAATGAAGTATATTTCATTGCCTTAGGGCCTTCTCCTCTTGTTGCAACGATAGCGTACTTAGAAACTGGATCATTAAGATCAGTAACTTTCTTTCCGTTAACCATTACGACACTTTGTCTTCCAG
>JBAXEZ010000003.1:0-43771 GCA_037140195.1 archaeon | reverse complement strand
AAGCCAATCTTGTTCTGGTTCGCCAGAAGTTTGTGGGAATTGCAATTACTTAACTGGAAGCATTTGTACCAAATATTTTTCTGGAAGAGATTTAATCAAACCTGCTTTAGGAGATTATGTTTGTAAAAATTTAAATTGCCCGAATGGAAAAAAACATGGGGAAAGTTGGTGCGTTTCAGATGCTGCAAACTCTAGCGGAATTGCAACTTCTGCAGTAGGATCTAGAAATTATGTTGCAAGTTGCTTCGAAGGAGAAATAAAAATAGAAGGATGCGCAGATTTCAATCAAGAAATTTGCGTTGAAAATAAAGATTCTTCAGTAGGATATAGTGAAGCTAGTTGTATCGTTAATGACTGGCGTTCCTGTATTTATGCAAATGACTTTGATGATTATACGAAAATAAAGAAGAAGTGTAATGAGCTACCTCAATGCATTATGTTTAATGATATTCCTGGAAATGAAAAATTCAAAGGACTACCCGGTTTTAAGGAAGGAGTGTCAAATGATGATCAGGGTAGGGCCGGTGCTGTTGGAAAGGGGATGAATGTTTATGTAATGCAGTGTCTTCCAAGATTTACTCCCGGATATCAGTTCTGGACCACTAACTCTTATTCTAATCCTTTCTCGAGTAATCTGGGTACACAAACCAGCTCTAGCTTAGATTACGGAGGTAGTACACAGGAAACTAATCAAATCTGCGGACTAGGTACCTTTAAATGTGTTTCACATATTGTAACAACTCAACCGATGATTAATCCTACCCCACATGATGCTGAAAATCCCGAATGTAATATGCAGGCCATTTCACAGTCAAATCAAAAAGTTTCTTTAATGATGGAAGGACTGAATGAAAAGTGCAGATCTCTGGGAAGTTGCGGTATTCAATATAATACTCAAGGTGAGCTGGGAAGTGCAGGATTTAAAGTAGAAAGAGTTTATGTAGATAAAAAGGGAAAGAGCCATACCGAGTATACAACTGAAGGATATAATGTTACAGAAGGATATCTTAATGAAACGCTGAAAAAATCTCAAGCACCAATTAAAATGGGAGAAATTAAAACTCTTAATGAGTTAACAGAAGTTCTGAATGGAGGACAATATCTTCTAGACACTACAAATGGAATTCAAACTAGTATAATTTCTAATTCTCCTGGAGGGGAACCACTTAATCAAACAGTTAGAGAGGCTGGAAGAGCAATTAATAGTGCAGATGGTAAAAGTTCTATTGACTATGGGACTCAAACGGCAGCCTTGTCTCTTGTTGGATCTGTTTCTGGAGGAGTGATAGGAGGAGCAATATCTGGTGCACTGGCTGCAATATCTGGTGCGGCTGCTAGCGGAGCAGCTACGGGAGGTGCAGCAGGAGCAGTCGGTGGAGCGGCAAGTGGAGCAGCATCTGGTGCGGCTTCAGGATTAGGAACAGGATTAGTAATGGGAGCCCACATAGCAGTTGTAGCGGCAGGTTGTGCAATAATCGGCGCTTATGTAGGTAAGATGATTGCTAAATCTGCAGGAATGACTCCCGGAACATCTACGGCATTTATAGGTATTATGTCCGGATTAGGTATGCTAGGAGGGGTATGGCTTTCTAGTATAATAGGACTATGTGCTTGCGTACCGTGTTGTGTAGTTGTTGCAATAGTAGCACTTATAATGATGATATATTCTACGTTTACAGGAGAAGATAATGAATATTTTATAACATCCTTCGAGTGCAAAGCTTGGGAACCGCCACTAGTTGGAAAGTGTGAAGAATGCAATAGTGATGTACGACCCTGTTCGGAAGATAAATGTAGAAGTATTGGAAATAATTGTCGTTATTTTGTAGAAAATGGAGAGCCAGGTTATTGTGCTACCCTAATGGATACTTGGAGCGCAAAGATAAGTCCGTGGAATGAAAAATTAAATCCTGGAAATAAGTATACAAACATTTCCGTTTCAGGATTTAGAATTATAAGTAACAAAACTAATGCTAAAGAAGTTGATGCATGGAAAGCAGTTAGGTTCGGAATAATTACTGACAAAGAAGCAATTTGTAAGATGGACACAAATCACTCCAAGAAATTTGACGAAATGAGATACACATTACTCTCAGAAAAAAATTACGCTACCGGAAAAGTAGATGGAATGCATCACTGGATTTCACTTTCTCCACACGTAACAATTGGCGAGAGTGAGCTAGATCAAGGAATGACTACTCCGCCTATGAACGAAGGTGAGAATGAGTATTATATAATCTGTCAAAACTTTGCAGGGCAAGTGAACGGAGCACCATTTGTTGTTAGTGTTAAACAGGCAGAAGGGCCAGATTTAACCGCTGCAGAAATTGTCAGAATTACTCCTTTAGATAAATCTTTTATTGCATATAATTCAACTAATTTAACGATGTGGTTATATTTAGATGAGCCTGCAGAATGTAGATATTCTATTGATTATGATTACAACTTTTTTGAAGAAATGCCAAATAACTTTTCTTGTTTAACTGGAAAAGATCAAGGATTCTATGGCGAATGGCCTTGTATTGCCATTATCCCTAATATTACGCAAACCAATAAATTGTACGTTAAATGTAAAGATCAGCCAGGTTTAGTTGAAACTGAAATACTAAAAAGAAATCAAAACTCATTTAGTTTCCAATATGAATTTTTTGTTTGCCAAACCGGGCTAGAGATTAATTCAATAACTCCAAAGGGAATTGTCGAAGTTAATAGCTCGCAAGAAGTAACTTTAGAAGTAAAAACCGCCGGGTGTATTAACAATGGAGAAGCAGAATGCGCATACAAACTTCCCTATTATGGAGACACTTATTCCTCATTCTTTTATACGGGAAAAAGTGTCCATAGACAACCACTTACAAGCCTAGGGATTGGAGAAAGAACTGTAAATGTTGAATGCCAAGACCTGGCAGGAAATGTTGCAAATGCAAGTGTTAACTTTACTGTGTTTTATGACGATAATGCTCCAGGAATAGTTAGAGCATATGGGGAAGGAGAAAAGTTAGTTATAGAAACGAATGAAGAAGCAAATTGCGCAGTTAATATTAATGAAACTAAAGGATGTGAATTTAAAATATCGGAGTCAAACACATTTATAACGAAACACGCAATAACTTTGACAGACAAAACTAGAAAACAAACGTTGTATATAAGATGCGAAGATAAAAAAGGAAATGTACCTAATGGTTGCACACAAATAATTAAATTGATAGACTTTAAGAAATGAACAATAAAAGAATAAATAGCAGGTGGTCCACCCAGGGATCCTCGTTTTACGGAAAACGAGGTCAAGTAACAATATTTATTATAATTGCAATACTAATTGTTGCTATTATTTTATCTATTGTGTATTTCGGCGGATGGTTTAAATTTAGCCAAAGTTCTACTGCAAATCCAAAACAGTATATAGAAAATTGTATGAGAAATTCGGTGATGGAAAGCGAATCTATTCTTTTGAAAGAAAATACTTATCCAAATTTTAATTCCAGTAATTATGTTTTATTTGAAAGAGAAAAAGTTCCTTACCTATGCATTGCATCCGAATTTTACAAGGCTTGTATTCCACAGGATCCTGCATTCTTTATGAGAATTAAACAAATAATGGAAAACAAAGTTACAAGAGACACAAAGATTTGCCTGACACAAGTATACAAAGACTTAGAAGATGAAAATTATCAAGTCACACATAAACCCGGAGAAGTTAGTGTAGATATTGTTCAAGGTTCAATAAATATTAAACTAAACGAAACAATGTATATTTCTAAAGATAATAATGCATATACAATTTCGGGTTTTGAATATTCCTATGGGACGAAATTTTATGATATGATAAAACTTGTACAGACGATTGTAAACTATGAATCGACTCTTTGTGAATTTAACAAACTTAATTGGATGAAATCTTATAATGATATAATAATTTCTACCACTAGAACTTCTGATCAGACAAAGATTTATACTTTAAAGGATAGAATGACTGATCGTGAAATTAAATTTGCAATTAAAACGTGCGTGTTGCCCGCAGGAATATGATAAATCGAAAACTTATTTCAATATTTGAATTAATGCTAGTTGTACTTTCAGTAATTTCATTTTCATATTTTGTAAGTACTGATTTACCAGATGTATTTCAAAAAGAATCTTCAGTTATACAATTTTTAGCTAGACCAATTATTCCGACCGTTTCTGCGAGTGATTATGTTCCTGCGGGATGTTGTAAAGAAACAATAACCGGAGCAACTTGTCAAGATGTTTTACTTGTGGATAAAGCTTTGTGTAAAACTGATTTGATTGGTACAAGTTGCAATACGGTTAGCGAATGTCAAAAAGGTTGCTGCTATGATTCTGATTCAGGTATTTGTTCACTAAACGCGCCTAAAGAATCGTGTACTTTATTCGGAGGAAAATGGGATGCAAGTGCAACATGTAGTATTCCACAATGTCAAGTAGGCTGTTGTATTTTAGGCGATGGTGCGGCAATGACAACTACGCGAGAATGCACTAAACTTTCAAATGAATACGATATACTCAAAGTCTTTAAGCCATTGGACGCGAAAAACTCCTGTGATTCTTATGCTGATTTAAAAGATGAGGGAGCATGTCTTACTTCTTCTACGGATTATTCTGATTTGAAGAACTGTATATTTACTACAAAAGAAAATTGCAATAGGGCAAATCAAGAATTTAAGAAAGGATATTTATGTACTTCAAAAGAGTTGAATACTAGCTGTGTAAAAACTACTAAAACTTCTTGTATGAGTGGAGATGATAGAGTTTACTTTTTAGATAGTTGTGGAAATAAGGCAAATGTTTATGATTCATTCAAGGGAAAAGATCAAACATACTGGGAAAAGGTAATTGCACCTAGCGCTTCTTGTAATGGACCTGCCGAATTTTGTGGAAATTGCCAATATACTTCCGGAAGTATTTGTACAAAATATATTGCTGGACAAAATTTACCAAAACCCGAAATGGGAGATAACGTTTGTAAAAATTTAGATTGTGCGGGAGGAAGAAAGCATGGAGAAAGTTGGTGTATTTCAGATGCAATTAATTCACAAGACATTTCTAATCCTGTTGGAACAAGAAGTTATGTAGCAACTTGTTTTGAAGGTGAAATAAAATTGGATGGATGTGCGGATTTTAATCAGGAAATTTGTATTGAGAATAAAGATACTGCATTGAAGAGAAGCGATGCGATGTGTGTTATTAACGATTGGCGTTCGTGTATCTATGCTAATGATGCAGATAGTTATAATAAAGTTAAAACAAAATGTGATGCTCTGCCACAATGTGTAATGTTTAACGAAATTCCTGGAAATGAAAAGTACAGTGAATTACCCGGATTTAAACAAATTGCTAACGAGGAACAGGGAAAGGCAGGATTGGTTGGGAAGGGAATGAATACGGTTATCACACATTGTGTTCCAAGATTTACTCCAGGTTATCAATTCTGGTCTTCAAGTGTTGTGTCAAATCCATTTAGCAGTGCGGGAAAACAAGAATCGAATGCAGGATATGGTGGAAGTCAGTCCGAGACAAATAGTCTTTGTGGTTTGGGAACATTTACCTGTGTTTCACATATTCAAACTACTTCTTCAATGATAAGTTCATCCGCAGTAGATAAAGAAAACCCAGAATGTAACATGCAGGCCGTTTCTCAATCTAAACAACAAGTTAGTTTGATGATGGATGCACTTAATGATCGATGTCGTTCACTCGGAAGTTGCGGGATTCAATATAACACTCAGGGAGACTTGGGTCGTTCGGGTTTTGACGTGAATAGAATTTACATTGACAAAAAAGGTAAAGCACAACAAGGATATACTACGGAAGGATATAATATTTCTGAAAGTTATCTAACTGGGGATTTGAAAGACGATCAAAAAGCAAATGAAATGGGCACTACAAAAACACTTAGTGATTTGACTAAATGGAAAAGTGGGGCTTCAATGCTTACTCAATTCGGTTCCGAATTTGGTTCGAGTGGTTCAATGATTTCAAATGCGTTTTCTGGAAGTGTCGGTGCTCCTTCAGAATCGGGAACTGCACAAGCTACAGCTGTTTTGGGGGCTTTGGGGGGATTGGCTGCAATGGGCGCAGGATCTAAAGCTCTTGCCGGAACTACCGCCTCAAGTTTATTAGCTACATTTGCATTAGCAGCTATAGCATTTACAGTTGGTTCTCTTATTGGTAAGATGATGTCAAAAGGACAACCCCCAGGAGAAGCAGCAGTTACTACGGCAGCATGGGCAGGAGGAGTAACTGCAGGAGCAGTAGCTGTAGGTATTGGTGCTGCAGTATATGCGTCTACTTTGTCAAGCACAATTATTGCAGGAAGTTTTTGGACATCAATCTCAGTAGTCTCTGGAGCAACGGCTCCGGGGTTTGCCTCGTTTGGTGTTGCGGTATGTGCAATCCCGCTTCTATGTATTGCTATAGCAATTGCAGCAATTGTATATATGTTGACAGCACAAGGAACAGACAATGAATATTATGTTACCGAATTTAAATGCGAAGCTTGGCAACCGCCATTAATTGGAAAGTGTGAAGAATGTAATAGTGATGTAAGACCTTGCTCGGAAGATAAATGTAGAAGTATAGGAAATAATTGTCATTATTTTATTGAGAATGGTGAACCAGGTTATTGTGCAACCCTTTCTGATGTTTGGGCTGCGAAGATTGATCCTTGGAAAGAAATAATTACTAGCGGAAATGATTATACAAATGTTTCTAGTTTTGGATTTAGAATTGAAAATAAAAAGAATACAGCTAAAGCAGTAAACGCATGGGAACCCGTTACATTTGGAATTATTACCGACAAAGAAGCAGTTTGCAAAGTTGACATCAATCATTCGATGACTTTTGATCAGATGAGATTTGTAATGGCGTCAACACTCGACTACTCGACTGGAAAAGTAGATGGACGACATCACAAAATTGCTTTGTCCCCTCATGCAACAATTGGAGAGCATGATGAACTCCTTGAAACAACTATTCCGATGGAAGAGGGAGACAATGAATACTATATTAGATGTCAAAACTATGCAGGATTGGTTAACGATGCTCCTTTCACAGTTCAGGTCAAGCAAGCAGAAGGACCAGACTTAACTCCACCACTAATTACTAGATTTGCGCCAGACAATAATGCTTATCTCGCAAATAATGCAACAGGATTAAACCTATTTGTATATTTGAATGAACCGGCAGAGTGTAGATATTCTTTTGACTCGTACAATATGAATTGGGGAACGGAAAACACTTCTGAAATAATTCCTATGACTATAACGCAGACAGGTGATGAAGTAACAATTGGAGAGTATAAACCTGTACAAACATTTAGTTTTGGAAATGGTTCAGTTCCACTTATTTGTGTAACTGGTTCTTCTATGGGATATTATGGTGAATGGTTATGCGCGGCATTTATTGAAAATTATACTACAAACAAAAAGTTATATATTGAGTGTAAAGACCAACCAGGACTCGTTGAAGCAGGACTCGTTAAAAGAAATGTTGTACAGAAAGAGTATAGTGCGCAGATTTGTGAAACTGGTTTAGCTATTACTTCAATAGAGCCGGTAGGAAATGTGGAAGTTAATGCAAATGCAACAGTAAGTTTAAGAGTAAGAACTGAAGGATGCATAAACGGAGGAGATGCTTCGTGTAGTTTCAGATTGCCTTATTATGGAGACGTTTATTCATTAATGTTAACAACTGGAAATAAAACACATATACAACCATTTAGCTCTTTAGGCCAAGGAACCAAAGACGTTGACGTAGTTTGCGAAGATACAGCAGGTAATGTTGCAAGCGCACACACTAACTTCACAGTTTTCATTGATAGTGAATCTCCAGTAATCACGAGAGCTTACATTGAAACAGGAAATTTAATTTTGAGAACTAATGAAAATGCTGAATGTTTGTTTGTTTTGAATGAATCTATTGGCTGTGACTTCGGATTTGACAAGGCCTCGGGAGTTTATAGCGATACTCATGGAGTAAAATTGAATGAAAAAGCAAATGATAAATATTTCATTAAATGTAGAGATACTAAAGGCAATATGCCGCTAGATGGATGTACACTTGAACTAAAATTATCCGATATACAACAATAACTTTTATAAAGGAGAAATGGCTAAAAACAACATGAATCAAAAAAGAGGTTCCACTAATTTAAATAAGCGTGGTTCCCACAGGGATCCTCGTCAAATATTCTCTTTGGATAAACGAGGTCAGGTAACAATTTTTATTATAATTGCAATACTGATTGTTGCTATTATTTTATTTTATTTTTATTATCTTGGACCAACCGTATTTTCAACAAATGCTAAAAAACCATATTTGGAAAGATGTATTGAAAGTGGCCTGGCTCCACAAATTGAAAAATTAAGTTTGGCTGCAGGAGTTGTTAATCCTACATTTACCAGCCAATATCTGGACGAAAATTACACTTTTATTTGTTATACTAACGAATATTACAAACCATGTGTTGTTCAACAGCCTTTCTTAAAGGATAGCTTTGAAAAAGCTTTAGCAGCCGCAATGAAACCTAAGATACAAGAATGTTACGACGGAGCTATTGCAGAATTGCAAGCACAGGGAAATGAAATTACTCCGGGCACAATTAAAACTAATCTTTCTATTGATCCTGACGGAGTAAGCATTAAAATTAATGCGCCAACAGTACGTTCTGCAGACGGAGCGTCATCATTTTCAAAGTCAATCGATGTAAATGTTTATTCAGACTTATACACAGTGATAATGGTTGCTAATTCAATCTTGCAATTTGAGTCTTCTTATGGTGACTCAGATGTTTCTAGCTTTATGTTTTATTATCCTGACTTAAAAATTGAAAAAATAAGAAGAGATGATAGTGTTAAATTATATATAATCACGGATAAGAATGATATTAAATACAGGTTTGCATCAAGAAGTTACGCTTGGCCACCAGGATATGGAAATACATATGATTAAAAAATTAGGTATCATCGCTGTTTTAGCGTTTATGTTTATTTTTATAATTGGAAATGTGTCGGCTGAATCAGTTTTATCAACTTCTTCTGTTTGCTGTGAAAAAACAATTTCGGGAGCATTCTGTTTAAATGGTGCTGAAAGTACTTGTGATAAAACTGGAAAAATAGTTCCTACTTCTTGTGAGTCAACTTCTTTTTGTAAACTTGGAACTTGTTATGATTCTAAAGAAGGACTTTGTTTAGAAAATGTTCCTCAGAGAGTTTGCCAAACAAATGGCGGAACTTGGAGTGATAAGAAAGCAAATGAACTTGCACAGTGTAAACTTGGATGTTGTATACTCGCAGACCAAGCTTCTTTTGTTACGATGACTAGATGTAAAAGCTTATCTACATTCTATGGAATAAAAATTGATTTTAGAACTTCGATAACTTCCGAAACTGCGTGCGTCGCTGCTGCGAATTCCCAAGACGAGGGAGCTTGTGTTTCTTTCGAAGCGGGAGTAAAGACTTGTAAGTTTACAACAAGACAGCAATGCGGCGGAACAACTACAACAAGTAGCGAAATATTAAATGCTTCTGCACTCGATGACTTATCTGGAAAATATTTCTATAAAGGATTATTATGTTCTGCTGAAGAACTCGGTGTTCCTAACTGTGCGAGACAAGCATCCACACAATGTTATGAAGGAAAAACTTATTGGTTTGATTCTTTAGGAAATAGAGAAAATGTTTATTCTAATCAAGGAAATTTAAGTTGGAATAAAGGAAGAGTTACTAATCCAGATACTATTTGTGCAAAGACAGGAGATAGTAAGACATGTGGAAATTGTGATTATTTAGCCGGAAGTAGATGTGCACCATGGGATAGTTCTTTACTTAGTGGCCTTGGGATTGGTAAACCAAAAAATGTCGATAATTATTGTAAGACTACAAAATGTGCAGACCGGGATGGAAATGTTAGATTAAATGGAGAATCTTGGTGTGTTTATGACGGAGAAGTTGGAAATGCTGCAGATCCTGCAGGAAGTAGACATTATAGAGAAATTTGTGTAGATGGTGGAGTTCAGGTTGAAGCTTGTGATGATTTTAGAAATCAAATTTGTATACACTCTGGAATTCAAACCAGTGCAGGAGAATATTCGGTTGCTGCATGTAGAGTAAACAGATGGCAAGATTGCGTTTCAGTTACAAATAAAGATGATTGTGAAAATACAGACCAGAGAGATTGTATCTGGGCTGAAGCAGTAGATGGAATTAGTTTAGGTAATCCAAAATATGCTGTTGGAACAACACAACCATTTACAAATCCAGTTTCTTCTGCTTCGGCTTCTTCGGGAGCGTCTACAACTGCACAGGATTCAGTTACAGCGCTAACCTCTACAACTAATGCAGTTACTTCACTGACTGGCGATGTGATTAAAACCACTGTTGGTTCTGGTGTAGGTCCTTGGGAAGAAAATGAATTGACTAATGCTTGGAGAGTAAACAGATCTTCGGTTGACAATGGTGTTTGTGTTCCAATGGTTTCGCCTGGACTTGATTTCTGGCAAAGTGGAAGCAGTTCACAAGTTTGTGGACAGGCAACAGCTACATGTACAGTTGAAGTTACAAAGACTTATAAGAAAAATCTACTTACCGGTTCTCAAGAATTAGACAGTGTTAGTGCGAGAGATAATGAATGTTTAACTCAGAAAGGAATTAAATTTGAGGTCAAACCGGAATGGGCGGCTAAGGCAAATGCAGTTTGTTCGGCTATGGGGGATTGTGGCGCAGGATTTAACTTTAACGAAGCATTTGTAAATGATGGTTACGAATGGAAATATAAAAATAGATCATATTATTTCCTTGAATCAGATTTAGGAGTATTAAATCAAAGATTAAATCCCGGAACTGGTGAAGCAATACTCGATTATGTTATTAATAGTAAATATCAATTAAAACAAGGAGAAACAGTTTATGTTAAAGCATAAGATAATTAGTTTGGTGTTTGTATTTGTACTAATGTTTTCTTTAGTTTCATCTGTGGAATTAAAAGTAGTAAAAGTAGAAGATTTGAAAACAGGAGATATTATAGTCGACAAAAATGGAAATGAGATTGTTGTTACAAATATAACGATTAAACCTTCAGAGAGTTTAACTATCTCAGAATATATCAAACAAAAAATGAATCTTGATTCTTTGAAAAGAGTCGAATCTGCGGCTAGTGAAGAATTTGTTGCAACTGGAAATTCTGGGGCAGGTTCAATAACTGGAAATGCAATTGTTGGCGGGACTATCGAGAAGACAGATTTAAATAATTTTCAAAAAATAGTAAATAAAATAAGAGCGTGGTTTTCAAGATGAGAAATAAAAAAGTAACTAAATTATTTAAAGATATCAAAAAATGGTATGCTTAAAAAATGGTAAGTAAAAAATCTGTCCGAAAAACTGGACTTAAGTCCGAAAAACTGGACAAGATAATGGAATTAATTTATGAGAATCCGCAGAAAGATTTTACAGTAAGAGAAATAGAGAAACAAACAAAACTTCCAAGAGCCACAATTTCAGAATATTTGAAAGAAATGAAAAAATTAAAGCTTTTAGATAAATATTCTTTGCTTTTTAAAATAAAAAAATCAAATTATTTTATTGAGGAAGTTGTTGGTTCTGGATTGATTGAATTTATAATAGAAGAACTTAATCCTTCTTGTATAATCTTATTTGGAAGCATAAGAAAGGGCGAATCAGATAAAGAAAGCGATATAGATTTGTTTGTTGAAACTGTAATTAAAAAAGAACTAGATTTTACAAAGTATGAAAAAATTATTAAGCATCCAGTACAGATTTTTACAGAAATTAAGATTAGTAATCTTCCTGAAAATCTTTTTAATAATGTAATTAATGGAATTAAGCTATATGGGAGTTTTAGAGTAAAATGAAAAATGAGATAATGAATTGGACATTATGTGAAAGAGATTTTATTAAAATAGTAGATGCTGATTTAGAAAAAATTAAGTCTCTAAAAAAGAAAGCAGAAAAAAGACTTGTTCGAGCAAGGAAAGAATTGAATGATGTTGATTTTGCTACAGAAGATTATTATGAAGTTATTAAAGAACTACTAACTGCATATATGCTTAAATTTGGAATGAGAAGTAAAAATCACCAGTGTTTAATTAGTTACTTTTTGAAGGAAAATCCATCTTTAGATAAAGAAGCATATTTAATCCAACAAATGTCATTTTTTAGAAATCGTTTAGATTATTATGGAGAAGATGTGCCTAAAGAATTTTTAGATTCTAATAAAGAAGATTTTGAAAAGATAATTAAACTACTGTTTGAGTTAATTGATAGAGGAGATAAAAAATGAATAAAACAGCAAAAATAACTTCGGTAAGTTTTGCATTAATGTTAATTATTTCTACATTTGCTTTTGCATATATGATTGGAAGTGAGACAAAGATTGTTAGCGCGATTAATGTTAACGATTTACAAAGCGCACCCGTCGGATCAATTTTAGATAGGGGTTATGGTGAGAGCATTAAAAAATACGGAGAGAACACTTGGGTAGTCACTGGTGGGCAAACTTACAATCAGAGGACATTTACTGCAAGTGATATAGGGGGCCTTTATAACCTGGAAACTGCGAGCTTGACATTAGCAAGCACTACGCCTCAAACGGACGTATCAACTCTTGGCCAAGAAGAGCAAGTTACTGCAAATCAAGAAGCTGCTGCGAACAGAGCACCTACCCCCAATGTTAAACTAAGTACTGAAGGATTTTATTCTACTAACCTAGATTACAAAGTAGCACCAGTAACTACTATTCCTACATTAACTTCCCAATATGGTGCACCAACTATTGCTCAAACTGCAGAAACAATTATAGCTCAGGCACCACTAGAAACATACACCGTACAAAATGCATTCCAAGTTTATGATGGTAAGAACAATATTCAAGTAAAAACTTTTTCAAAAAATGAGGAGGGGGAATATTTTGTAATGAGTGGAAGAAATACCATTCTTTTAGATCGAGAGTTATCAACTAATAAAATTCTAGTAGGCGGAACAATTGACCCAAGTAAATTAGCATATAAAGAGAGTGCAGTTAGTTATACTACTCAGGGAGATGTAGTGACCGGATATAAAACCAGAACAATTGTGGGGAATAACGGGCGAGAAACGACCCAGATATTATCTTCCACGTCTGGGGGAACCACATGGGAAGAAATTCGACCGCTCCCAGATGGAAGTTATAAATTACCTGACGGATTTGTATATGACCCTAAAACTAAAACATTCAGTGGAGGAATTGGGAGAGTAATATCAAATAAGGGAGAAAATGCCTATATAGAAATTAATGGAAAAGTTTATGTCCAGGGGAGCGATGGTTTATTAAGAAAATCACCATATGTAGGTCCTGAGGGATCTGTACCTACTGAATTTGATGCAACCGGCAATCCTACAAAGTGGGTATCCCCTAGCGGAGCTAACTATAACAATAACGGAAAATTTTTAGATAGAGGCACAATGAAAGTTTTCGGAACTGATTGGAGTTTTGGAGTTGGACAAGTAATGGAAGGACTAAAATGGGCAGGAATTGCGGCAGGATTAACAATGACTTTAGGAAGTTTATTTATTAAAGATAAACAAGAAGTTGCAGCAATGACTGCAGGTATTGTTGGAGGAATTTTAATTGGAAAAACTGCTTATGCTTTTCTAGGGAGGGGCGGTATCAATGGAAAGCTTGACGGAAAAATTGGAGAAGCAACACTTGGGAGTAAAAAAGTAGATATTGGTGGAAACTGGCTATCTTCTCCTTGGACATCTGCAGCAATTGGCGCAGCATCAGCATGGTTAATATATAATGCAATGTGGTCTAAAGAAAAAACAAGCACTGAAACAGTTACATTTACTTGTTTACCATGGCAAGCACCCCAGGGTGGAAAAGATTGCGAGTTATGTAATGATGCAACACTTCCATGTTCTGAATATAGATGTAAATCATTAGGACAATCTTGTGCAATTGTGAACAAAGGAACTAAGGAAGAAAGATGTGTAAATATTAATCCAAGAGATTCTTCTCCCCCAGTAATTAAACCATTGGAATCTGAAATAACTGAAGGATATTCTTATACTCATGTTGTAGAAATGCCACCAGGAGCAGGATTTAACATCGAGAGTAGTAAATCTAATGGATGTATACCTGCTTACACACCACTTAAATTTGCAATCACAACGAATGAACCTTCACAATGTAAGATTGATATTGAAGCTAAAGGAAATTATTCGAGAATGGCAACTTTCATGGGAGGAAGTAACTTATATTCTTATAACCATACTGAGTCTTTGAATTTGCCTTCATCTGCAGATATAAAGAATTCATCTATTACATTACAGAATGGAAAAGAATTATTGTTCTATATAAGATGTAAGGATGCTGCAGGAAATGCAAATGAAGCAGATTATGCACTTAAATTATGTGTAGATCCTTCTCCAGATAACACAGCACCAGTTGTTCATGGAACTTCAATCAAAAATAAAGGATGTGTTCCTGCAGACGCTGAAAATGCAACTGTAGAATTTTATGTAAATGAGCCAGCACAGTGTAGATGGGATTTCACAGACAGAGATTATGAACAAATGAAGACTGAAATGACTTGTAGCACAAATCCTGCAGAGATTAATGCGATAGAAAGTTATACTTGTGTAACAAAATTAAATGGAATTGCAAGAGATGGAACAAACTTCTATGTAAGATGTAAGGACCAACCTTCCGGCACAGTAAATGAAAGTAAGAGAAACACAAACAAAGAAAGTTATGTATTTAATTTAAGGGGAAGCAATCAATTGAAATTAAAGGTTGTAAGACCAAATGAGACAATATACGGAGCAGTTAGGCCTGCACCAGTTGAGTTATATGCTGAAACATTATTTGGATGTGAAGACAACAAAGCAATTTGTTATTATTCTACAACTAATTCTCCAAGTAGTTTTATACAATTCTTTGATACCGACAAACAAGACGGAGTGCATACACAAAGATTAGATTTGGGAGACGGAACACATACTTATTTCATTAGATGTATAGACGCGGGCGGAAACGTAGCTAATACGACGACAAAATTCAAAGTAAGTATTGATGTAAATGCACCGGTAGTTGCTAGAGCTTACGAAGAAGAAGGATATTTGAAACTCGTAACTCCATTAAATTCTGAATGTGTATACAACTCTGAAAGTTGTGATTATTTATTCAGTGAAGGAACTCAAATGCCATACGCTAATTCAACAACACACGTAACAGAATGGTTCCCTGATAAAAAGTATTTTATTAAATGTAGAGACGAATATAGATCTGAACCGGTTGATTGCTCTTTGATTGTAAGACCTACAGAAAATTTCTTAGGAGTATAAAGTGACGGCTAAGAATAAGAATATTTGTCCCAAATGCAAAGGTTCTAATTGGCAAGTTTGGGCGACCGATGCATTACCAAACAATGCTATGAAATGTAAAGACTGTGGTTACGAAGGAACTTTTCCAGTAGCAGGAGTTAAAAAATGAGAAGCATATTGAATAAAAAGGGTGACGGAGCAATAGGGATGTCCTTTGGTTGGATCTTCTCACTTATCTTAATTTTATTTTTTATATTTACTGCAATATATGGTATAAAGGCTTTTTTGAATATCAAGAGCTGTACGCAAGTTGGAGCATTTTATGATTCATTTCAAGACAAGGTAGGCGAGGCTTACAGGTCTTCTTCTTCTGATTTTGAAATGGAAGTGAATATTCCAGGAATTAAACAACTCTGTTTTGCTAATTTAACTGAAAAAGTTACGGGGCCTAATAGTGCCTATGAAGAGCTGAGCATGTACGCAGTTTACGCGGCTAACACCTTTATCCTACCTACGCAGAAAGCCTGCGATATGCCATACAAGACGATTAAATATCTAAATCTAAGTAAAACTACCCAAGTTAAAAATCCCTTGTGCTTTGATGTTTCTGGCGGCAGTACTATAAGAATCGTTAAAGGATATTATGACAGAGGAGTTACTATAAAATGATTAACAGATTACTCACTTTGTTCGTAGTTACCAAGAAAGATAGCGGTTGTTTTGAACAACCTTGCCAACTCCCGAGGAGTTTGGCAAAATGAAATTAAATAAGAAGGGTGAGTTTAATTTTGTTTTAATTTTTGCAATTGTTGCAGGTTCAATGATTTTACTTCTGGCAATTTATGGCGCAGTTAAAGCTGGAAGCGGATTACAAAAACAAACAGAATTCGAACTGGCTAAATCTCTAGATATTATAACGAATCCGCTACAGGCAGGATTTGCAGAAGGTTCTACTTCTAGAATTACTTTTAGGAGAGACACAAGAATAAACAACGAATGCGATACCGATTCTAAATTTGGAGAAAATGTTATTTCGGTTCAGACGAAGGCTTCCGTCGGACAGGCTTGGACAGATAATCCTGGAGAATATAAAATCTTCAATAAATATCTTTTTTCAAATTTCCAGGAAGGAAAAACTTTTTATGTTTATTCTAAACCATTTTATACTGGCTATAAGGTAACTGATTTAATATTTATGTCTACAGAAGATTACTGCTTTGTTTTTCCACCTAAGGAAATTGAGGAAGAAGTTTCTGGTTTGAATGTACCAAATATAGGGCTACAATTGGAAGAGGGAAATAACACCTGTTCGGATGGTGCGAAGAAAATTTGTTTTGGGACCAGTGGATGTGAAATTACTGTTAAAGGAGAGTGTAGCGAGTCTAGATGTAGTTCCGCTTATGACTTCGGATATATTACTGATGAAAATGGAACGCGAACTTATTATTCTGGAAGTTTAATCTATGCAGCTTTGCTTTCTGATAAAAATGTTTATGAGTGTAATGTTAAAAGATTACTTTATCGTTCATCTAGAGTAGCAGACATTTTATCTAGAAAAATAGATTTGATGAGTATGCGTGGCTGCAGTAGTTTATTAAAAACTGATTTAGATAAGTTTGCAATTATATTGCAAAATGCAAGTGCTAAGGATTTGGAATCTGTTTACTATTTAGCAAACGATTTGGAAAAGAAGAATCTAAGAGAAGGAGGATGTAAACTGTGGTAGAGATGAATAAATTAGCAGATATGAAGATTATGCAGATGACTTTTATGATTCTGTTTGTGTTTATATTTTTTACTTTTGCAGGATTATTCTTTCTGTCTATTCAATCTGGAAAAATTGCTGAAAATTTTAATAATCTTCAACGAGAAAGTGCAATATCTTCGGTAGAAACGATTTCCAATATGCCCGAGTTGAATTGTGATTCTTCGCGTACTATGTGTCTTGATGAAGATAAAGTAATCACTTTCGCTACGATATCTAAAAGCTATAAAAACTTCTGGCCGGTTGCTTCCATTAGAGTGAGAAAAGTTTTTCCTATGAATGTGAAAAATATACGGTGCCCTGCTGCAAATTGTTCTTATTACGAAGTATACAACTCAAATCAGACAAATGTGGTAGAATATGGGACTTTTGTTTCTATTTGTAAGGCAGTTAGAAACGAAGGAGTTGTTCAAGAAATTTGTGAGCTTGGAAGACTTGATGTAGGCGTCAAAATCTCTAGTTGAGATTATCTTCTCCCATCTGAGGGATTCTGCCTAGTTTCGTTTCCTTTTACCACATTCCCTACGGCATTAAAGCTCTCGGTGAGTGTGGAAACCAGCTTTATCCCTATTTCACCCATCCAACCAGTATACATATATATAGAGTTAACAACTCCTTTCGGAGAATTTAGGTCGTTAGTATCGTTCCTTATCCAGGTATAAACTGAGCTTCCGATAATTAAGAGAATTAAGATTAAAGCAACAGCCTTCACTGCTTTTAGTTTATGCTCAAAATGAATGAACATAGTTATTATGAACATGACAACCAGGACTATGGCAATTATTATAAGTAGCATAAATAAATCAAGATAACTAGATATAAAAATGTTTTTATAGTCTTCTTTATTGTTAACTCTATGAAAAGTAGGTTGAAAATTTATATTTTTAGACACGGCCAGACTGATTTTAACAGAGATAGCAAATTTACGGGTTGGTTTGACGCAGGATTATCTACAGTAGGAATAGAAGATGCAAAAATTGTTGCTGAAAGACTAAAAAACAAAAAGTTTGAAGTTGCCTTTCATACTTCTCTTTCTCGTTCTAAAAACACACTAAAAGAAGTTATAGCGTTCCATCCAGAGTGTTTACATGTTTTTGAGGACGACAGAATGAGAGAAAGAAACTATGGTAATTTAAACGGAAGAACACATTTAGAAGTTGTTAAAAAATTTGGAGTCGAAAAATATGATCTGTGGCATAGAAGTTGGGATGTGCGACCGCCAAAGGGAGAATCTTTTAAGGACGTTGAAAAAAGAGTCTCGGACTTTGTTAAATTCTTGAAAGAGTATATGAAAAAGAACAAAGTTAATGTTGCAATTTCGGCACATGGAAATTCTATTAGATTGTTTAGAAAAATAATGGAAAAGTTATCTGTCGAAGAAACTTGCGGAATTTATATTCCATATGATAAAGTTTATGAGTATACGATAGACGTTTAATCTCTCCAGTAAACCCCATAAAATTCTGCTTTGTCTATAACGTGTTTGTCGATCTTCTTTTTTATTTTTTCCAAATTTACACCTTCGCCCAAGTCTAACTCGCAGTCTAATGCAAATACTTTGAAATAATAGTGATGGGTTCCGCCCGCACGAGGAGGCATTGGCCCCGCATATTGCAGTTTACCATAGTCATTTATTCCCCGAAGGCCTAAATAAGAATTTTTGTTAATCTCTACTGTTCTTTCTGCAGGAATATTGTATAGAATCCAATGAATCCAAGTATGTCCGCTAACTTTTTCTGCGTCCGGATCTTCAACAATTAGCAACAATGACTTGGAATTTATAGGGACTTCTTCAATTATTAACGGTGGAGAAACATTTGCTCCCTCTCCCGTAAACACAACGGGAAATTTTTCCTTTTCTTTTAGCTCAGGACTACTAATTTTCATAAAATATTAAGGACTTTAAGATTTATAAACCTAAATGTTCTAGCTAAGGAATGAAGAACAAAAAAGGGTTGATTGGAAAAATATTGCTGGGAGTTTTGGCCTTGATAATTATTATTTTTGTTATATTGGGAGTTAGTGCTTACCAAGCTTCTAAAGTAGTCACGGTTGTTACAGAAGAAAGTGCAAAAATAGAAACTAGTTCTCGTTTGCTAGCTGAACAAAGAGACTGTACACAATTAAATGAGATTGAAAATAGTTTTAAAAAAATAGAAAAGGAAGTCGCTAGCGCATGTAAAAATCCAGTTATTAAAATAGCAATTGGAAAAATAAAAGAGGTGCCTGTAAAGTGTGAAACATTACCTGCGTTGAAATCTGATTTTGATAAAAAGTTTAGCGAAGCAAGAATATATTGTGAGAATCCAAACAAATTAAACGAGAGTATTACTAATGGTTCATTAAGCAAGGAAGAACTTACTGCTCTTGCACAAAAGTACGGGATTAAAATATAAAATGAGATTTATAAAAGGACTTTTTTCGCATTCTTTCCAGCAGTTAGCTGGTCGAAAAAGTCCGATAGCGGCAACTTTACTCGTTTGTTGCCTTACCAACTCCAGAGGAGTTTGGTAAAATGGAATTAAAATATAATATAGGAAAGTTCAAACCAAAAAATAGATTTTTTTTGGCTCCGATGTTAGAACCCAACGATATTGTATTCAGGCTTCTCTGTAAAAAGGCGGGTTGTGCTTTGACTTATACTGGAATGATAAACCCTTTGAGTAAACAAAAGATAATTTTCGATGATAAACCTGCAGTACAAATATTTTGTACAAGGCCTAAAGGAATAAAAGAATTTATTAAAAAACATGAAAAAAAAGTTGTTTTATTTGATTTTAATCTTGGTTGTCCATCTACTTTGGCAGAAAAGTTGGGTTTTGGTTCATTTTTGCATGTAGACATTAAGGCAATAGAAGAAATCTTAAAAGTAATGCGAGAAAGTACAAAAAAACCAATTACTATTAAACTGCGAAAGTCTGAGAAGGCTCTAGAAATTGCTAAAATGGCTAGCAAATATGTAGATGCGATAGGAATTCATCCTAGAACACAAAAACAAGGGTATTCTGGAGAACCGGATTTAGAGTTTGCTTTAAGAATTAAAAAAGAAATAAATTTACCTATTATATACTCGGGAAATGTTAATGAAAGAAATATAAATACATTATTAGAAAATTTCGACTTTATTATGGTTGCTCGCGAAGCTATTGGAAATCCGGGAATATTTTATAAACTACTCGGTAAAAATAAAAAAATTAAATTTGAAGATTACTTAAAGCTAGCCGAAAAATACAAACTATTCTTTAGACAAATAAAATATCAGGCGATTAACTTTACGAAAGGAATGAATAACGCTAAGGAGATTAGAAATAAGCTCTCATCAACAAAAAATGTGGATGAAGTTAATAAAATAATGTTAGCGTTAGATTAATAAAAGATGCCACAATACTCTTTCTAATGAAAATGTATAAGATTTTGAAAGAAGGCAAAATTATAGAAAGTTCTACTCCCGGAGAATATGCGGGATGGAGTCCAGGAAAAATATTTGGAAGATTAGATTGTAAATCTGGAATGAGAATGAAGAAGTCAAATAGAGTATTCTTTCATACATTGGAAGACGCTGTTGTTCAAGAGTATAGGCCCTGCATGAATTGCAGACCTATGACCGAAGAAGATTTTGAAAGAGTAAACCATTTAATTCCACAATATTCTACATTGAATGATTTTTACAGAAGAGATCAAAAACGATAATCTTTAGAAAAATAAATCGGTTTTGGGCGTATAATATCACAGCTTTTGAGTATTTAATAACCCTTCGGATTCAGAATATATATTTTTGGCTGTGAAGTTTTATAAACAGATAAATTCATTTTGACTGATGCGAAAATATATTATTGTTACGGGGGGTGTGATTTCTGGTTTAGGTAAAGGAGTCTTAGCAGCATCTATTGGAAAACTTTTATCTTCGGATTGCAAATGTGCGGCAGTGAAGTGCGATGGATATTTGAATATTGATCCGGGAACTATGAATCCTGTTGAGCACGGAGAAGTTTTTGTTTTAGATGATGGAACAGAATGCGATATGGATTTTGGACATTATGAGAGATTTATTCAAACCTCTTCAAAGGGAAATTGGAATCTTACAATGGGAAAAATTTTCAAATCCATTTTAGATAAAGAAAGACATGGAGAATACTTAGGAAAAACAGTTCAATTTGTCCCGCACGTAACTGACGAGATTAAATCTAGAATAAAAAAAGTTGGAGAACAGGAAAACGCAGATGTTTTATTCATTGAAATTGGAGGAACGGTGGGAGATTTAGAGAATGCTTTATATTTGGAAGCAGTGAGGCAACTTGCACATGACGTTGGACGAGAGAACGTTGCATTTATCCATTTATCTTATGTTCCTGTACCAACAGGAGTTAACGAGCAGAAATCTAAGCCGACACAAATGAGTGTTAAACTCTTAAATGAAATTGGTATCTGGCCAGATATTATTGTTTGTCGATGTGAAGAATACTTAGATGAAAAAATAAAAAATAAAATTGCTTTGTTCTGTAATGTAGACAACGACTGCGTGTTTACGGGAAAAGATGTCGAGTCTATTTACTTAATTCCGCAGGAATTAGAAAAACAAAATTTCGTCGAAGTACTTGAGAGAAAGCTTAATTTAAAAATTAGTAAAAACACTTTAGAACCTTGGAATATCTTGGCAAGAAGAATGGTTGAAAAAGATTCAAAAAAGAAAATTAAAATTGGTATTTGCGGAAAATATACAGCCCTAGGAGATTCCTACGCGAGCGTTGTCGAGGCAATAAAGCACGCAGCAGCTAATTTTGATGTACACGCAGAAATTAAATTTTTGGATAGCGAATTAATTGAGACAGAACAATCGGTAGCAGATGCAATTGATGGATTTGATGGAATAATTATCCCAGGAGGTTTTGGAAACAGAGGATGGGAAGGAAAAATAGAAGTTATAAAATATTTAAGAGAAAATAAAATTCCATTTTTAGGGATATGTTTAGGTTTACAAGCTGCCGTCGTGGAGTATGCGAGAGATGTTTGCGGACTTGCGGATTCTAATTCAACGGAGATGAATCCAAATACTGAAAATAAAATAATTACGCTAATGGATGCTCAGAAAAATGTTGTTGACATGGGTGGAACAATGAGACTTGGAAGTTGTAAAGCACTAATAAAGGAAAATAGCAAAGTTTATTCATTGTATAACTCATCCGAAGTATTTGAGAGACATAGACATAGATATGAAGTTAACCCTGCTTATCACCAGATATTACAAGAGAAAGGGCTAGTTATTTCAGGACTTAGCCCAGATAATCGGTTAGTCGAATTCATTGAGTTAGAAAATCATCCCTTTTTTGTTGCCACTCAAGCACATCCGGAATTCAAAAGCTCTTTATTGACTCCTGCCCCGCTATTTAGTGGATTTGTGAAAGCTTGTATAAAATAAAATACACCCTACTGCTCGCAATTTGCGTTTCGCAAAAAGAAACGAAAGGACTTTTTTCGTATAATTCCGAACTCATAGTTCGGTCGAAAAAGTCCGATAGCGGCAACTCGACAATTATCTCGCTCGTTGCCTTGCGAACTCTTTCAGAGTTTCGCAAAATGCACCCTCCGGGAATTGAACCCGGCTCTAAGCCTTTTTCCGTTAGGAAACATGGACTGCCATGCAGTTCTTGGGAAGGCTTCATACTACCGATATACTAAGGATGCCTTCGCCTCCAAAACGAACAAAGTTCGCTAAGGATACGTGATAACTATTATTTCGTGTTTATCTTTGTGATTTTCAGGATCTTTCCATCTTTCCAAAAATCTTTCACGTGTGAAACTTATAATTCTTTTGGTGTTCCCCGGATCTGCAATGTAAACTCTTTTTTCATCTATTCCTGTGAAGACAGAATAATGCCCTCCAGAATTTTTTCTATTCCAATATAGAATGGGATAGATGCCCTTTTTAATTAGTTCTCCAACTATTTTCAATGAAGAATTTTTTTTGTATTTGGCTTTAACTCCAAATGTTTCAAATGCTCCCAAATTATTAGGAATATCGCACCCATCTTCTTTTGTTGCACTTAAAACTTTTCCAATCTCCCTTTGTGTTTTTAGAATCCCATAACTGTCTAAAACCATTTTTACCGATGCTGGTCCACAATACCATTTATTCTGCTGAGTTATTAATCTTATTTTTGCTCTCATTGTATTTTTCAAGTTTTGACTTTTTCTTTTTAGGTTTGTCTAATCTAATGTCAGAATCTGCTTTTTTATATAACTTCTCTATTTTTGTTTTGAACTCTTTAAATTTTCCTTTTTTTATTGACTCTCTCACTTGATTCATTAGCTTTTGTAAATAATAAAGATTATGGAAAGTTGCCAATCGATAACCTACAGCCTCTTCTTGCATTAATTGATATTTAATGTATGCACGAGTATAAGTCTTGCAAACAAAACAATCACAATTCTCGTCTAGGGGTTTTTTATCCAAACTATATCTCTTTCTAGTTAACCTCAATTTTCCTTTACTTGTGAATATTGTTCCGCGTCTTGCATTTTGTGTTGGAAAACGAGAATCGAACATGTCTACGCCTAAAGAAATTGCTTCAAGTAATTCTACTGGATTTCCTGCACCCATTAGATAACATGGTTTGTTCTCTCCGATAATCTTTTTGTGAATTTTAATCATCTTCATTTCTTCTTCTAGAGTTTCTCCTAGAGCTAGCCCGCCGCAAGAATAGCCGTCAAAATCTATTTCTTTTAGCTCTGTAGCCGACTTTTCTCTCAAGTCTGGATAAATACCTCCCTGAGTAATTCCCCAGAGCAATTGCCTTTTATTTTTAGGAAGTTTTTTCTGAAGTTTGTCGTGCTCTTCTTTGCAACGCTTTGCCCACGAAGTTGTTCTCTCTACTGCCAAAGCAATTTGTTCTTTTGAATGATTCATTAAAGGCATAGTATCTAAACACATGGCAATTTCAGAACCCAAGTCTATTTGGATTTTCATATCTTTTTCAGGAGTAATGAACACAGTTCGCCCATCATATGGATTTTTGAAATGTACACCTTTTTCTTCGGATTTCTGATAGAGTGCTTTTGAATACATTTGGAATCCTCCAGAGTCGGTTACGTTTATTCCGTCGTAATTCATAAATTTTCCAATTCCACCCATTTTTTTAATTAATTCCTCTCCGGGGCGTAAATGTAGAACTAGAGTGTTAGAAATTATGGCTTTTGCATCCATTTCTTTTAAATCTAGAGAAGAAATATGTTTGACAGAAGTTTTTGTTGCAACGGGCATAAAGAAGGGAGTTTCTAGCTTTCCTTTTTTAGTTTGAATTTCTCCAACTCTTGCATTGGTCTTTTTATCTTTCTTTAGAATTTTAAAACAGGATTCTGCCATAATAGTTAATTGTTAGAGGGATATAAAAAGATGACTATTAGTTCATTTTCATAATTTCGACAACATCACCAATTCTTTTTTTAAGAGAATATAGTTGGGGTGGCCTGTGAGAAACGTCAGTCATTATTTCTTCTTCTTCTAAGATATTCAGTGAAAGAATTTTTTTTCTAAAGTTACGTTTATCTAACTTTTTCTGAAAAACTGTTTCGTACAATTCCTGAAGTTGGGTAAGAGTAAATTTTTCGGGAAGTAATGAAAATGCAACAGTAGTATACTCGAACTTCCATTTCAGCCTCTTTAGTGCATAGTCAACAATTTTATTGTGATCGAAAGCAAGTTTAGGTATTTTCGAAACTGAAAACCAGTTAGCATCTTTAGCATCTGTTTGTGCGCTTAGATGAATTTCTTCTGAATTAACTAGTGCCATGTAAGCGATGGTAATTACTCTTCCACGAGGATCACGATTAACGTCTCCAAAGGTATAAAGTTGTTCAAGATAGACCTCTTTTATTCCGGTTTCTTCCTCTAGTTCTCTTTTTGCGGCAAGCTCCAAAGATTCATCTATTCTGGTAAAACCACCGGGAATTGCCCACATTTCTTTGAACGGTTCTAAACCTCGTTTAATTAAAAGAATTTTTAGATCACTATTCTTAATTGTAAAAACTAGTATATCTACAGTAACGGAAGGCTTTGGATAAAAGGTCTCTTCAGGCATATTGTTTAAAAGACAATAAGATATTTAAACCTTCTTAATTATTAGTTTTTATGGTTAGTATTTTGTTTCCAGGAAGACATCACATGTTGACTAAGTTTCAACATCAGTATCTTAAAAACCCAATAAATGATAAAGCAAACAAGAAAAAGATTGACAAAATAATTTTTGCAGTTACCTCAGCAGACCATTCAAACACTCGCCGTAATCCTCTTCCTTTATATTTACGAACGATGGCAATTACAGAATTTGTACATGATTTACAATGTGAAGTGAAGATTTATCCAATACCCGACATCCCCCAAAGTGAAAAGTTTGCAGATTATTTAATTAAACAAATCTTTTATCAAAGCGGAGAAAAGCTTACTTCTAAAAATACCATTCTTGCATGCTCCACCCCCGAAGTAATAAAGTCTTTTGAAAAATTAGGATTCAAAAATCTACCTGTTGAGCTCTTAGACGGAAAGTCACAAAAGTATTTAGCACTTAGGCCGTTTGAAATAATTAATTTAATAGTTAAGTCAAAGAATTGGAAACATGATGAAACTTGGAAGCAGTATGCCGCAGATGCAACCCAGGATATTTATTTAGAGTATAGCAGTGGAGACTTAATCAAAGAGTTATTCTCCGACTCTTTACTGAATGACAATGCAGATTTAACAGATACCCGAGATTACAATACCTATGCAGTTGGGATGGATAAGAACATGGAATTTAAATTCAAAGACATCGCCCCTTTTGTTGTAGAAGGAAAAATAGTCGATGCTGGGTGCGGTACGGGAGCATTAATTAATTTACTTGCAAAAAACTATAAAGAGTCAGATATTATCGGAATTGAAGCAACTAGAAAATTCTATGAATTTTGCAAGATGCAGGATTTTGGCGGAGCGTTTGTGTTTTTTTACCGAAGAAATATTACTGACCAGAATTTTAAGGAAAATACAATTAACACTTTTATTTACTCTTCCGTTTTGCATGAAATTTATTCTTATATAAGTGAGAAAACCTTAATTCAAGTTTTGAAGCATACCTATTATGAACTGTGCAATCGAGGAAGAATTATAATTCGAGATGTTGTAGGTCCAAAAAATCCAAATGATACTGTTTTACTTGAGCTAAATGAAAAGGATGGAAAAGATAAAGGTGAAATAAAAGAACTTTCTACTTACGCTAAATTCTTTAGATTTGTAAAAGATTTTATCCCTAAAAAAATTACATTCAAAGAAAAAACTATAGAAGATAAAAAATTAATTGAATTAAGAATGCAAGATGCCTATGAATTTCTAAGTAAAATGACCTATGTGGACAACTGGTTAAGTGAAATGCATGAGGAATTTGGTTTCTGGAGTTTTGATAAATGGAAGGCTGAACTAGAGAAAGTCGGATTTAGAATTGTTGAAGGTTCTAAAGAATTTAAGAGCGAGTATATTATTGAAAAAATTTACAAACCTCGAGCAAAACTTTACAAGCTAGAAAAGGAAGGTCTAAAAGAAATAGATTATCCTTGTACAAATATGATTTTATCTGGAGAGAAATTTAGTTAATAAAGGAAGAAGCTACTAGTAAGTCTTTTGCAAGGTAGGTCGAATTTACATCAAACTTCCCATCTTTTCCACCATAACCCGTCTCTAGAAGAATTGTGCTCATCTTTAATCTTCTTCCCAGCGCTATATCCGAAGTCATGTCACCAATCATAAAAGATTTCGCAACATCCAAGTTATGTTCCCTAGCAGCCAAAATAATTAGCCCGGTAGAAGGTTTTCTACAGACGCATCCATCTTTAGGTGCATGAATACAGCAATAAATTCCAGATAGAGAAACCCCTTCTGCTTTAAAATCGTCAAGCATCTTAGCGTGAATTCTTCCAAGCTCCTCTTCGCTTAACTTTCCTAGCCCTACAGGACCTTGATTAGAGACTAGATACATTCCGTATCCTTTTGCGGAAAGAGCTCTAAGTCCATCAAATACTTTGGGAAGATACCTTATTTCTTCCGGTTTATTTACAAAATAAGATTTTCCGTCTATATGAGTTACAAAAATAACTCCATCTCGGTCCAAGAATATTGCAGGTTTTGTGCCGGTCAGACCTATGGGATTTGCAGCATCAATTATCTTTTCAAAACCCTCTGAAGCAGTAGGAGCTTGATAGTCCTTTAGCATTTTTCTGATTGCCACTTCCGGAACTCTTCTTTCTCTCTGATTATTCTGTGCAATTGCAGTCTTAGCATTTGGAGTGAAATTTACTGCAATAACTTGTGCACCATATTCTTTTGCCCACTCGAAATATTTTTGTCTTTTTTCAACATTTATGTTAGTATTGTCTACTACAGTAGGAATATTTTGACTGAGTCTATCTTCGATCATTATGCGTTCTAAGTCTCTCCCAAGCGTTAGATTTTTTCGATCGAAACCTTTTCCTTGTGCTAAAAAATTATGAATAGAATCCAAATTTATAGGATAATGATAAGGTAAAAATCTTTCTCTAAATGTCGACTTTCCGCAACCAGGTATTCCTACCATTAAAACTAACTCTGATTGTTTTTTCATTTAGAACCGTTGCCTATCACACTCACTCGCTCAGTAACTACATATCCCAAATCTGCTGCACGCTCTTCTAAAATAGAATCCAAATCTGAATTATAAGTTAAACCTCTAGAAGATAGCTCTGCCACTAATTCTTGACAACTCATCTGTTGATCTAGTTCGAAGATTCCCTCCTCAGACTCAATTAAAAGTTTCCCCAAATTTTCTCGGACACCGTGACATTCTTCCTTTTCTCTGTTTAAATCCCCATAAGAATCCCATTGCTCTTTAGAAATTACAATTACTTGTGTGCTAGGCACTCCATCCACATCCAACATTATTGGTGCTGAGAAATAAAGATTTTTGGCACTATATCTTTCACTTTGTCTACTGCTCATTTTTTTACCTCTGCTTTTGCCTTTAAAAAGATTGTCAAACCAAAGAATTTTTTGTTTTCATTAGGGAAGTCTTCCCGATAGTGGCACGCCCTCGTTTCTTCTCTTTTAAGAGCGCACTCGACAACTAGTAAAGATGCATCAGTAATATTTCTTACCTCTAGAAAATCTTTATTTACTTTGTAAGTCCAATAAAAATCATTTATATCTTTTTTCAGAGCAAGTAGAACTTCTCTTGCAGCGCTTAATCTTTCTTTGTTCCTTGCAATGCCACACAAGGAAGTCATTGTTCTTCTTACTGTTTCCCAGTAATAAGTTATTGTTGTTTTGTCTTTTATTTCTTTAGCATTGTATTCTTTCCAGGAAGGGATTTTCATTTTATTTTTTTCTAATTTTTTAGAGATAAACTTTTTTGCAGCCATTCTTCCGAATAGTATACACTCTGGTGCGGAGTTACTTGCAAGTCTTGTTGCCCCATGTAATCCAGTGTATGAAACCTCGCCAATAAAAAAACAATTTTCTATTTTAGATTCGCTATTTTTATCCACCAATACTCCTCCATTAGAATAATGCTCCGCATAAACAACCGGTACGGACTCTTTAGTCAAATCAAATCCTTTCAGTAAACAAAAGTCGTAAGAATTCTTAAAATCGTTTCTTAACTTGTCGGGATCAATTTTTGTGCAGTCTAGCCAAACGTGCTTTAGCCCTAGTTTTCTCATTTCGACATCTTCGGCTCTAGAAACGACATCTCTTGTTGCTTTTGATCCCAGTTTGTCGTATCTTAAAACAAAATCTTCATGAGAATTTTTATCTAAAGTTAAAACTGCACCGGCTCCTCGCAAGGCTTCAGTTAATAAAAATCTTCTTTCTGACTCTAAATTCAAAGAAGGATCATAAAAAACTGTCGGATGAAATTGAACAAACTCCATATTGACTAACGGAATCCCTACACGAGATGCCATTGCAAAACCATCCCCTGTTGCAATATCTTGATTTGAAGTATACATAAATATTTTTCCAATTCCGCCAGTTGCAACAAAGGTTGCATTGCAAGACACGGTTTTTACGCAATCATTTATGTTATCATAAACGTAAAATCCTAAACAGGAATCTTTTCCTTTTTTATTGAAAAATTTATGTTTAGTTATTAAGTCTATTACAATGTGATCTTCGTGAACTCTAATATTCGGATGCTTTTTTACTAGACTAGTTAGTACATCCATTATTGCTTTACCAGTTGTATCCTTAACATGGAAAATTCTGTTTGCACTATGTCCACCTTCTCTGTGTAGATCATACTCGCCATTGGCACGATCCCATTTTACGCCTTTTGTTTCTAACCATTCGATGACATCTGGAAAAAATCTTTTTGCACAAAGTTCTACTATTTTTTTATCATTAAGATATTTGCCTGCTTTTAAAGTATCTTCAATATGCATTTCAAAAGAATCTCCTTTCACAGGTAGACCATTTTTCAGAGGAACTGCCGTTAATCCTCCCGCAGTAAGATAACTGTTAGAATCTTCAATTAATTTCTTTTTAATAAATAAATCTACTTTCTTCCCAGCATCGGCTAGTTCTAATGCGGCGGAGCATCCGGCCAAACCAGCCCCGATTATTCCACAGTCAGTTTCTATTTCTTTTTTAGTGCCCATTTTAAGAATTTACTTTTTCAAATAATTTATCTACTAACTGCCTTGCTTTGTTAAATCTTTCCTCATAGCTCCCATTAATACTAACAAATTCTATTCCTCTCTCTCCGAACATTTTCTTTAATTTCTCATTGTTCTTCTTACGAACTTCTTCTTCTCCAGCAAATCTTGTGCCATCAGCAACCCATTTAACATCTGGTTCTAAGTAAATTACTAAGTCATAATCTTGAAGTTTTATTATGTGCTCAATTAATTCAGATTTCTTCCCATTGAAATACATATCCAAATAATATTGTGTGATTACTGCATCGCTGTCTACAAAAAGAAGCTTGTTACATTCTTCTGCTTTTTTTCTCTGCAATAGTAAATGTTCCATGGCAATATAATTAAACATCTCCGCTGTAAGTTGATTTGAATATTTCTCACAAAAGTCTCTTCCCACTTCATGTACAAACTCGGTATTATAAAACTTAGCCAATTTTTTAGCTAATGTTGATTTCCCACAGCTTTCTGTTCCAACAATAGCTATTTTCTTGGTAAAAAAAGACCGGACACAATTTGGCAATTTGTCCCAATGATCATACAGATTTTTTCTCATTTCGGTAGCAGAAATTGTTACTGTTTTTCTTTTGTCATCAACAACAATATGTTTTGAATCCGGATAATACTTTTTGAAGAAGTCATTATAACTATTTTCAGAACTAAAAACAAAGTCTATTGGTTTTCCAATTGCCTTCTTAATCATATTTGCGCCCTCTTCCCAATCATAGTCCGAATCCCAGTGGTCATCTTCTATATGAATAACTTTTATGTTATCTAGATTACTCAAAGATTCTCCAATCCAAGATAATCTAACTTCTGCAGGCATGTATTTTATCCCATCACGAGCACATAGTTCTTTGTCTCTATTCTTTGAAGAAGATAAAACTACATAGAGTTCATCCACTAGGTTTGATGCTGCTAAGATTACATAGACGTGGCCAAGATGAAAAGGTAAAAATTTGCCGCCTATGAATCCTACAGTTTTCTTATTTTCCATTCTGATTTCTCTCCATTTTTATCCAATTATAGTATCCGTAAACTGCATTTACTAAAAATGCAGACCACATTACTAACATACTGACATCCGTACCCTTTGTTATAAAGATATATGTCCACATGATGATAGTAACAACATCAACAGTGATCCAATAAAGCCACTGGTCTGTTAATCTTTTGTTTAACATAATAGTAGCCACAATAGATAATATTGTTGTTGTAGCATCCATAAATGGAAGAGTACCGTTAAGATATTTTAGGAAAAAGCCATAGATTACTATTGCAATCGCAGACAATAATATCCAGCCAAATTTTTCTGTTGCTGTAAGGCTTCGCACTTTTATATCTGCTTGTCGTTTATCTTTTCTTTGATTTCTGTTCCAGTAGTATATTCCTACGAAAGTCATTGGTAGAAAAAATAACATGTTCAATTGAACTTCTCCCCAATATGCACTTTGATAGGCTACCCAGGAATATGCAAAGATATTTATCAAGCCCCAATAAAAGCTACTTATTCTTCCCTTAGCTGTCAAAACTACGCACAACATTCCGCTTATCGAAGCAACTAATCCCGTTATGCTGTCGTGCCAAGCAAAAAACAAGTAAATGTTTACAAGTGTAAATGCTAAAAGCCAAACTTTCTCAAACGTATTCCAATCCTTAAAGTAATTTTTCATTTTTTTAAATCCTCCCTTAATTTAGTTAAGATTTTACCAAGCAGATTCTGACCCTTTCAGGTTTTTTCATCTAAAGCCCTAGGATCATCTGCAGATAGCCCAATTCCATAAATTGTATCTTTTGGACTTGCCTCAACAAGAGTTGTTCCAGAAGTTTGCATAAAGATTTTGTACAAATCATCATTTTGAGTAAACTTAGCATAATTCCCGTTGTAAACTACTTGCTCTCTTTCTGGAATCCAAACTTGATCACTATATCCCCTTATTTCTCTTCCGAATCCTTTCTGTTCTTGAGGGTCAACTGAATTAAGTATCTTTTCCATAACAGAATTATCTCCAAATAGTAATGCTTTTTGATACATCATAAATTGCTCAGCACAATTAAATCTAACTCCTTGAACTTGGAAGTTACTTGGGTGTTGTTGTGAAAAGGGCGACTCTTTTCTCCAAAAAAAAGTATATTTAGTCATAATGTTCTCTCCCAACATTTAATTTGTTCTGCTAATCCCTCAAGTGAATAGACTACTTTTACATCCGGTCTAATAAGTTTTGTCTGAATACTAATATCGTTTATACGCGTATAATTTCTGTCTATTCCTATAAAAAGAGGTTTGTCTGTTTGAGATATCTTGCCGAGTTCGTATAAAGTTATTGGACAAACTGTTTCAGAAGGAAACCAAAACGAAACAGCGCTTGCTCTTTCTAAGTGTTCATATTCCCAAGTTATTTGTTTTTTTTCTAGAGTCAAATCCTTTATGTCAAAGTTTTTTCTTCTTGGATTTATTAAAACTAAAGAAGTGTCTTCTAATAATTTTACCAAATCATTTTGCCAAATCTTGCAACCGCTAATTCCTCCAGCTAGAAATAATGAAACCTCTCTACCTTCGTAAACTTTTGGACATTCAATATACTTCATAAGACAATTACCTCCAAGGGTAGTTCAGAGACTTCTACTTCAACTCTGTCTCCTTTTTTTAATTCATAAACAGAATCGTCCACGGCAATAACCCCGCCATAATCTCTCATAGAAACAATTTCTATTGATTCTCCAACGACAATTTCTCCAGAAAGCAATTTTGGAAGATAAATTCTTTTCCCCACATAAGGCTCCCGAACAATAAATTGCAATCTCTTTTCGTCATAATTAAAAACATTTCCACCTGCAGACTTAAACCACGCAGCCGAACCGCTTCCAGTACTTACTAATATTCCAGAACTTCTATGTTCTTCTTTTTGACCTTTAAATTTTATAATATATCTTGAACAGTGAAATTGCGAGGCCGCGCCAACAAAAACCACGTTTATAACTCTCTCCCTAATTTCTTTTCCATTGAGTAAAACTTTGGCCCTCTCTCTTTTGATAGTTTTATATTTTCCATCCAGTATTTCTTTCAACTTTTCAATTTCGTTTGCAAGCAAACTTTTCAATGCACCTTCACTCGTTTCAGGATCAGAATTTATTCCGAGTATTGGCTGAGATACTATCAAGTTTGCAGCACGAACAAACGTCCCGTCTCCTCCGAGACTAATAACTAAATCTACCTCATTATAATCTTTTTCATTTAAATTATGCAAACCTACAAAATTAAAATTTACTTTCTTTTCTTGAAGAATTTTCTTTGTTTTTTCAACGGTTTCTAGATGATTTTTTGTTTTTTTATCGCTGTAAACTACTAATACTTTTTTAAACATTTTGTGCTCCTAGTGAATATATTTGCTCACCAAGATTCTGCAATCTATCTTTCTCTTTTAATTTTTGTGTCCATCTTTCGGGAAATATCATTCCGTTTTTTGCTCCGCATAATGCCCCATACATTGCCCCGGTCGTGTCGCAATCTCCGCCGTAGTTAATCGTGTCAATCAAACCTTCAATAGGGTTGTCCCAATATTTCTGGAACATAAACAAGGTAAAAGGATAAGCTTCGATGGCAAGTGAAGAACAGCCCAAAACTCTTTTAGCTTCATCGCTGGAAACATTCTCATTATTTCTTATCCAATTTAATCTTGATAAAAGGTTGCCTTTTTCCGCATTTGGAAAAATCATAGAGTTGACTTTTTCATTTTTTTTGCAGCATTCGATTGCCGAATCAATAAATTCTCTTCTAGAAACTCCATTTAATAAATTATAAACTGCTTCTGCTTGGACAACTCCGCAAGCGATTGCTCTTTCATCTAAGTGTGTTGCGCGGCCTATTAATCTGGCCATTTCTTTGCCATCTTCTTTTCTTCCTGTTGCGTGCATGTATAATCCGACCGGAGACATTTTCATACATGGACCTGTACCTGTTCCAGGAAATACTCCGCAATTTTCTGGAGGAATTCCTTTTCTAAAATTTTCAAAAGCATCAATAGTTGATTTTCCAAATCCTCCGAAAATATGCCCGTCTGGTTGAATACATGCATTATAAGCTTCGAATTGTTTTTTCATTATGTCATTTAAGTCTAACTTATTTTTTGCAACAATTGACTCTGCAATTGCTATTGTTAATATCCCATCATCTGTAATATCTCCTGCAGATAAGTCTCGAGTCCAATATTTTAACTTACCAAATTCATCGTGATCGAGTTCATTCCCCTCTGAATCTCGTACAATTACTGGGTCAATTAATTCAGTAACTCTGCCTACGTGCTTCTGTATCTGCGCTGGCTTCCAACCTTCTACAGACATACCTAAACTTTCTCCGTCTGCTCCTCCAATGAATGTTGCGAGGTATTTATCTTTCATTTTTCAATATAATGGTATCCTTTCTCCATGTAAATTTTAATTGCTTTAATGTGATCAAAGGCAATTGGAGGTAAATTATTGAAACTAAACCATTTGTAGTCTTTTGCGTCATCCTTTGCTTCAACCGTGCCAGAATAATTTGAAACAACATAGACATGATCAATTACGTGACCCCGAGGATCTCTATCGGGTTCAGAAGCTACCCTAAGTAAAATTAAATCTTCTACTTTTGTGACTAACCCTGTTTCCTCCCCTAGTTCACGAACTCCTGCCTCTTCTAAAGTTTCTTTACCACATTCTAAAAAACCGCCGGGCAGAGCCCAAAAATCTTTGTAGGGTTCATTTTTTCTTTGAATAAGTAAAAGCTTATCTTCTCTCTGCACAATTAAAGTTGCCGTCGCTGCAGGATTCTTATATTCTTTCGCCATTATTTGTATAAACCCTCCTTTTTGATAAAAGATTCTACCGCTTCAGGAACAAGCCCTACTAAATCTTTTCCTGTCGCAACATTTTCCCTTATTTTTGTCGAAGAGATATCACTTTGCATTTCAACAATTTCTTTTATTTTAATTCCTAAATTATTATTTATTTCGAAACCTGGCCTATTAATTAAGATAAATTCAACGCTATTTTTTAGGTATTCAAAATCATGCCATTTGTCTAAATCTTTTAAATTATCAGCACCAATTACCCAAAAGAAATCATGATTGAATTCTTTTTTGAACCAAGAGATAGTTTCAGAACTAAAACTTTTCTTCGTTTCGTTTAACTCTACTCCAACCACTTTAACAGAAGGATTATTTTTTATAGCTAAACAAATCATGTCCATTCTATTTTTTCCGCTTTCTAGCTGCTTGTTAAATGCGTGATTTCCACAAGGCAGTAACCAAACTTGATCCACTACTTTTTTCTCAACTAACTTATTTGCAATTTGTAAATGCCCGTTATGGATTGGATTGAAACTTCCACCGAATAGTGCGATTTTCATTTTGAATCACCTCTCTGATTTTCTTCTTCTCTTTTTTTAGCCTTTTCTCTAAGTCCATCAAAATAAAAATCAGATTTTCTTTTTAGAACATCCCCGAGACATCTAAAAGTAATTTCTAAATTTCTTTCATTCCCTTTATTTGAATCTAAAATAGTTTTGACAGCTAATTCATCTACCTTAAAAAGGTCGTATGAAACTTGAAGCCCGAGAAAAGAATTTAAAGAAATTCCAAAGGGATTATCTAATTCTGTAGCAGGTATTAAAAAATTAGAATAAATATCTCTAAACTGCTTGTCTTCGAACGATTGCATGTGCATGAGCAACCCTATTGCACTTTCTAAATAAGATTCCTTATAAAATTTAGGCATCATTTTATATTTATTTTCCCTAACCGCATTAGCCACCCGAACAGTTGTTGCATTGTAGCCTAAATTAGGCCTTGTAACATCACAAGCTATTCTGAATAATTCTGAATCAGTGTATCCAGAAGAGCTCTTCATTCCATCTTTTGCAATAACAGCTTCAACTGCTCTTTCAGCCTCTGGAAAAATGTCTCCTTCTTGAATCTTATCTGCAACTTCCCCAAAGTATACAGAAGGTTCTACATGTGCATGAGTCCCGCCAACTGGAAATCCGTAGGGATCTCTACCAAATAGTCTCCCATGTATCCATTCTTGCCATTCATTTGCATCAAGAGTTTTCAAAACATCAAAGTCTATTTCACATCCATCCTTTCCATCTATTCTAAGATTTTTCATTTTTCTCCTAGTGGAATATATTTTTCCATTTTTAGTATCTTTTTCTTTAACTCTTCATGCTTTGCAGTTGCTTCGTATGGAAGGATACTTTCTCTAATATCATAACCATATGCAGATTTGCTTGTGATAATTATCGGAGGAGCCTGAACTCTCTTGAAAACATTTCTCAGAATAGTTTGTTCAAACCATTCCAAATCTTTTATGAACTCTGCTGGACTGGTCACATTCCATCTTTTCATTAAGTCTAAGCCTATTTCTTTTTCAACAATGTCTTTCAGATAGTAGTCAAGTAACTTATGCAAATTACCATCAATAAAGGCCTGCATTATTTCTTCTGCAGATTTTTTCTTATAATCTGTGAACATATCGATTAATGCACAGTGGTAGACAAATTTCATAGGATCAATCTGGTTATCTTTTAACTCTGCACTTGGCTGGATCTGATCGTCTCTGAATCTCCAAAGTTCATCTGGCAAAAGAACTTCTGGAATTATTTCTTCTCCGAATATTTCTTTGTTCACAAATTTTGCCATTTCTACCACTTCTATTTTTGTTAAATCTGCAATTGGAGCTCTTTCTCCGCCAACGTCCCCATATAAGGTAGCATAGCCTAGTGCAGTCTCTAGTTTATTTCCGTTATTAGTAAAAATTCCGTTATACTTTGCTGCAACATTCGATAAAATAGATGTCCCTCGTATTTTTGCTTGTATATTCTCTAAATTAAGGGGAGATAGACTTTTTCCATTTCCAAGCATATCCGCATTTTGGAGGAGTTTATTATTTACTTCTACAAGTTCTTCAATTGGTAAAACATAGTAAGTAATCCCAAGTTTTTCGGCTACATATTTTGCAGCATTTTTTGTTTTATTACTATTATATCTTGTAGGCATATTTATTCCGATTATATTTTCTTTGCCGTATGCTTTTACATAAAGTGCTGCAACTAGAGAACTATCTATTCCGCCGCTCAAACCAATTATAACCGGAGGATAATTCTCTGCCCCCCACATTTCTTTTAGTGCTCTTATTCCAGCGATTATGGCATAATACTTTTGTTCTATTTTTGATTTCTCTTCTCTTTGGAGGGCCTCTTTTCCCAAATCTTTTTCTTCTACTACAATTAGCTCTTCTTCGTACGGAGCTTTTGCAAATAAGACCGGCATACCTTCATTATTGTAAACGGTTGAACCTCCGTCAAAGGTGACTATGTTCTTTCCGTTATTTTGTACACCAGTACAATTTACATAGAAAAACGGAACGAATTTATTTCCAGCCTCTATTCTTAAAAATTCTACACGTTTATCCCTGGATTTATTCTTTCCATATGTCCAGGGAGAAGAAGATAAATTCATAATTAACTCTGCTCCGTTTTCAATTAATATTTCAGTAATATTTTGCGGAGCATTATTTCTTCTGTAGTCTTCACACCATAAATCTTCGCATAACTCAAATCCGATTATTCTTTCTCCCTCTTTTGCTTTTATTTTGAATGGATAAGAAATATTTTCTAGAGGTACACCAAAGTCTTTGGCAACGTCCGATAAAGATAAAAAATATCTTTCATCATCAAATATTCTATAAGTTGGAAGAAGCATCTTTGGTTGAACTCCTTTTGGTAAAATTACAGTTTCTACAATTCTTTCTGCCGGCTTTTGATTTTGGAAAACATAGACTACATTATACTTTCGGACTCTTCCATCTTTATTTTGATGCCTCATGGTAGTTTGAACTCTTTCTCCAAGCGCTTTATCTACGAAAACATTTCCATATGCAATCGCTATTCCATCTGTTGCGAGTCTTAAAGTTTCATTAAAAGACATTAAGTTTTCAC
Organism: archaeon; assembly: GCA_037140195.1. GTDB lineage: Archaea > Nanobdellota > Nanobdellia > Pacearchaeales > GW2011-AR1 > CABMGO01. Next base: position 6,006 of record JBAXEZ010000003.1, on the reverse strand, counting down.
AGAAATTTTCATCAGTCCATTTGTCTCCAAGTAGATATCCTCCAACACACATTTCGGGGAATATTAAAAGTTCTACTCCTTGTTTTTTTGCTTCTTCAATATTCTTCAGCATATTAGCTACGTTGATTGTGGGTCTTGCGGGTACAACTTTCATTTGTGCTAGTGCTATTTTCATATTAATCAACCCTCCGGCTAGTTAAATAAAGATAATGTAACTTTTTTCTAACTCCGTTCTCACAAGGCGCAGAAATACTAACTGCCTCGAAATCATATGTTGAATTCCATCCTTGTAATTTTAAATATTCAATTATTTCTTTTACAGGGTATGTTTCAACCTGTCTGTCCTTATCACATTTCCAAGGATTACCCGTTAGCTGAAAAGGCAGTTCAGGAATGCCTATCGGAGTTATGTCCAATCTCCCACCTCTTTCATCGATATACCTATTTCTCATAGCCATTCTAATCAAGCTATCTGTCTCTCTAAATAAATTTTCTAATTCTGCCATTTTTCCACCATAATCAGTTACTTGTTTTGCAAGTTTATTGCCGACATAAACAACTTTCATAGTAATATTGCTCCTTGATATTGCCAATAATATCTTAAATGTCCGTCAGGGAAAAATATTAGCTGTCTTAAGTCTGCAGTAAAAGGTCTTCCAGTTAGGCAATCGGTAAAGCATACATTTTGCCCATATAGATCATAAACTACTCCTCCAAAATCTAGAGTTCTTAATCTATTTCCTTTTTTCTCCAAAAATAATTGAATCTTTTTTTGAACTTTCATAGGAATTAGATTTTCAAATGCCCATTTTGCCTGAGGAGTATTTTGATTCTTTAACATTTCTACCGGCTTTAGTGTTAATTGCTCAACTTCATTTTTTTTACAAAAATCAACCATATTCAACACTTCCTCAATATTATCTATGAAACCTTTGATCATTATACAGTTAAGTCTAATCTAGAAACCTTTTTCATGCAAATATTTTATTGTCTTCTCTAAATTAATATATTCTGTATTAGGCGAATAAATCTTTTTGTTCTGATCATCTTTATAATGGACTATAGAAAGGACGAAAGTATTCAGTCCTAGATTTCTCCATTTTTTTAAGTAGGGATTTAATTTTTTAGGGTTTCTTCCCAATTCAAGTGCATTTGTTTGTAATTCTACTATTGGAAAATTGAACTTCTCCATTTCTTTTAGGAATTCAGTTATCTGATTTGGGAATAAAAGAGGTTCACCCTTTCCTGTAAATAAAACTGTATTGACTCCGTTTGTCTTTGCCATTTCGCATGCCTTTCTAAAATTTATCCAGTTTATTTTTTGTAATCTTTCGTTAACTCCGTCGCTAGGAGTCATTCTAGATATGCAAAATGGACAACTAGCATTACATGCGGTCGTTCCTGCTACGATATTGAATGTTTGTATTTTCATTTTGTTTTTTATTTGTTTAGTTTTTATTCCCTGAAAAATAAAAGGGAAATATTAAATTAATTTAAATTCTGTTCTCCAGTACGTCTTTAGTTGTGACAAGTTTTGCACCACGAGCTACCATTTGATCTAATGCTTTCTTTCCGAAGTCCATATCAACTTTTCCTGTGAAATCAATATTAACTGCTTCAATTGCGTCAGTAACTACGTATATTCCAAATTCTGGACAGTATTTTTCTTTTACATCTGCCATCTTCAAAACTGCTGCCAAGTCGCAATAGTCTGTTGCAAAGCCATCAAGAACAACGGCTCTTAATCCTAGATCAATTGCTTTTTTGAACATCGGTTCGAAGTTAGGATTTGTTCCAACATCGTAGCTTTGTTTTTCAAACATGATGTGCATTCCTTTTTCTGCTGCATCTAAGTAGGTGTTCATTTCTGCTTCAGTGTAAACTTTTGCCCCTAAAAACGGACCATCTTTACTTCTCATGTAAATGTCTTTCTGTGGTTCGAGCTCTGGAAGTCTTAGTTGACCTTTTGTACCATTCATACAATGGTCTTCAAAAACACCACCAGCATTTCGAATTAGCTCCATATCTTCGTAAAAGTGTCTGTCTACAGAACCAAGCATTAACCAATTATTTGCATCTGCATGTCCGTGCAAAGCAAAAACATTTGGAAGTCTCTCCTCTGCTCCGTAGGGCAAATGTGTTTTTGGTTTGTTTGCTCGAACGAATAGTGCACCACTTCTCAAAGAGAAATCATTCTGGATGTCAGTTTCATAAAGTGCTATTCTTTTTACCATTTTCCCTCCTGTAAAAATTTAGTTGTGATTGCCATTAGTAAACACACTCCTCTGCCGCATATTCAGCAGGATTATAACCGAATACTCTTTGGTATCTTGCAACATTTCTTTCACTTCCCATGCTCTTTGCAGGATTATCGCTTAGTTTTACAGTTCCACGTCCGTTTGCCTCTGTTGCTTTTATTACCAAAGATAGAGAATCAAAACCCAAATCGTTTGTGTAGTTTGTTCCCCATCCGGCAGTCTGCAAAATTCTTCCACGATATTCAGTCTGCAAGTCTATAATTTTTTTGACGTCTAACCCATCACTTGGACAAAATACTTTTTTTGTCGGATCAATCCCTCTTTGGTTGTAAAAATTAATCTGCCCATTTGCAAAAGCTCTCGGCTTCCCAGAGTCTTGTCTCAATCCGAGATACTGTTCTGCCAAATCTTGAGGCATGTCTTCGAAAAAGAATTTTGTTCCGAAAGTATCTGTCAAAGCAATTGATAGGCCGGCACCGTATTCATCCCACCATTCACGTAAAACTTTTTGATGAGATGCACGAAGACTATCATCATCTCCATCGTTTATTGCAGCAAGTATCATAAAAAGCTCGTGAGCTTCTGTTCCCTTAGGTATTAAGTCGTGCTTCATTGCTTGATAAGTATTTGATGTTCCAACCATCTGATTCGGAACTCTATTTTTGCCCTGTACAATAGTATACTCTTGCCAATCTTTACCCCATCTTCTTCGAGTTCCAAATTCCATGAATCGTACAAAGGGATTTTGTTCAAGTAGTTCCAACTTATCTTCGAGTCTTCTTTTTCCTTCGGCGTATATTGCTTGCTTATCCATTCCATGAGTGATAGCACGATAGTATAACTCATTCATTACAGAAAGTGCGATTGTTTCCCAATAGATTGTATTTGCCCAAGGACCTTCAAATTCTAATTCGAACTGCCCGTCTCTCTTTGCAAGTTTATAATCAGGTAAACGAACATTCTTGAAAAAGTCCAAGTATTTCTCATTAAATAACTGCTGACCATTATTTTTTTGTCTTCGTAAAAAAGCAATTTCTGCTTCAGTCGGTCTTAAGTCTTGTACCGCACCTAGTTCCTTTCTTAAATCTGCTTCAGTTATAAATTCCGCCAACTTAACTTTTTTTGTTCTGTTGTTGAATCCGTATTTTACAGGAACGTCAGCGTATCTGTGAAAAACGAACTGACCCATTGTAAATTTGTAAAAGTCTATGTCTAATAAAGAAGTGATTATAGGTCCTTCTGTTTGTGCTAGGGGTAATTGCATTTCCATTTTATTGAGTACCCCTTTTCGTCTCTTCAAATTTATTTAGAACTAGATTATTTAAACCTGTGCCTGTTAGAAAGTTAGTTACCATTGTAAAATCCTATTGGCCTCCTTTGTTCCTGAAAGTAAAAGTAGTTTCCGCCTTTCTGATCTAAAGTGTATTGAACTTGCCATCCTGCTTCTTGATATCTGTTTAAAACTTGTTCTTTTACTCGAGGATTCAATCCACCCATAACTGTAACAACCATGTTCCCCTCGTGAAGAGCAGTATCGATTGCTTTTTCCAGCTCTCTGAATTGGGCTCGGTCTTGCTTACCGGGTTTTTCTCTTGCTTGGTTTGGTGTGATTACCATTTTTTGTTTTTTCATTCGTTTTTGTTTAGTTTATTTCTTGTTTTATCTAACATAGTGTATACTATACACTATTTAAATGTTTCTATGACGCTGGTTTATATTGTTTTACATACACTAAGTCCTGCTTTATCGAAGAGATAGAAAGAAAGACATAACACTTAGATTGCTTGAAAATCGGAAAATTTTGTGAAAAAGGCCCTTAAGTCAGTTTTTGAATCGACCTTTCTAAATTTTTTCTAGCCGCAACTTCATATTTTTCTCTAAATATAGGAGTATAGTAAACACTTTTTCTTTCGAGAAATGACTTTAGAACTTTTGCTCTTCCTGATCTGAATGCCTGCTCTTCTACAAATGAATACTCTTTCTTTATTCCGACTTCGTATGTATCAAAAACTTCTTCTGACTTCCCAAAGATAGATAAGTCTATGTCTACTGCAAAACATTCATCTAAAGTTAAGGGCCGGGTTTTGTGATCGGTTACTTGGACTATTTTTTTAGAAGCTAATATCAAATCTTGAGGTAATTTTATTCTTACTGAATCTTTTACAAGCTGCTCCACACTTTTTTCTTCATTATCTTTTCTTTCTGGAAAGTATACAGAGTCGTGTTCTGCTAATCCCCATTTTAGGGCGAAAGGATTTTCTACTAAAGGCAATACTGTGTCTAGTTCTTTCCAACAGTTTAACCAATGAGTAGGAGTATGATAAGACCGCTGACTTTCAGAATAGCTTTTGAAAAGATCTAAAAAAACCTCTTCACGAGCAGAGTATCCCGTACTAAATGCATCGTAGCATAAACCTTCTTTTAATTCCCTCATTAGAGAATCCCATCTAAAATGAAGTTCCTTAAATTCCGCAAGATATTGAGGAGGCATTTATTTTACCTCCTGTTTGAATAATGGAAAATAATTATTTAGTTCAGTTAAGACTTTTTCATAATCTATTTCTTTTGCAGAGTCCACTTCGTAGAAAAATCCATGATTCTTTTCTGCTTGCGCTTTTTTTATTATTTCTCGTTTTTCCGCCTCGCTATGCTGTGCTTTTGTTTTTGCTTCTACTTCACTTCTAGTTAAACCATCTCTTTCTAAAACTCTTTTGAATCTTTCATCATCATTGCAACTAACTAGTATAACGTTATTGTTTACAAGGGGAAGCATATTATATTCTGTGAAATATGCTGCATCTACTAGAACGAAGCCTTTTCTTTTTCTCAGTTCTTCTTCTAGTTTTATCATTGAAGGCACTTGAAGTATTCTTGAAAGTTCATCTCGTTTGCCTTTATCTCCGAAGACTATTCCGGCAAGTTTTCTTCTGTTCAATTCTTTTCCAGCGAAAACATCTTCTCCGAAGCTTTCTTTTATTTCTTCCTTGACTTGTAAACCAAGAGGAGTATCTTCAAAATAAAGAGTATGAACAAGTTTATCGAAGTCTATGTGGCTTACCTCAGTATCTCCATGGGATTTTGAATAATCCACTAAACCTTTACAAAATGTAGATTTACCTGCACCCATACAACCAGTTACACCGACTAAACTTACTCCGCGAAGTTTTTCTTCAAGCGCTTGTTTTACCACGGGATGAACCAAATTCTGAACAAACCCAAATTCCGAAGCTACCGCTCGAACCATGCTAGAGCTTATTTCTACGTTTCCTTTTTCTGCAGGAAGAAGCCAAGTTTTTATTCCGTACTCTTCATTGAAGCTTGCTAAACCAGACTCATATTCAGCATCCGTTCCGTTTCGATAGCTTCGCACAATAGAATTTATTCCTTGTGATCTTGCATAATTTCTTAATAATCCTTCAAAAGATACAACTTCAACTTTATCTCCGAATCCTGCCGAGTCTACAACTTTTTTTGTTAGAAATAATCTCTCGTCTAAATTAAAAAGAGTTTTTTTAAAAGGATTTACGCCTATTGCAACATAAAGTTTGTCGAAAAATCCAGATTCAACAGTTCTTCTTACTGTCTGCATGTGCCCGTTATGAACTGGGTCCGCAGATAGCGGATATATTGCTGTTTTTTGTTTTACCATGATAAATACACAGAAAAACAAGATATAAAATCTGCGAGCTATTTTTTTTAAAAAAAGGTAAAATTTATATAGTTTATACTTTTTATTAATGATATGGAC
>JBAXEZ010000002.1:0-43875 GCA_037140195.1 archaeon | reverse complement strand
TTTAAAGAGAAAATATCATATTTATTTATGGTAAGAGTAAATGATTTTGTTGATCCTCGTTATGACGAAGCATTAGCAAGATTTAAACGAGAGAAAGCAGAAAGATTAAAAGAGATGCAAGAATCTGGCGAAATGCCAAAAAGAAAGTAATTCTCGATTAAAAAAGAAATGACTTCTATTAATTGTATTTGTAATTGAAGTAAAACTTAGACTTTAATAAAAAGAAAATAATTAAGGCCAAATCAATACTTTAACTATCATCGCTAGAACTATCGAAACAACTAAAGTCCAGAAGGAGTTAATAAACAATCTGATAAATCTCTCACTTACTACTTCTTTTCTTTTGTCCTGCAATATTTCACGAACAATACTCATAAACCCAATAATAGAAGCAAAAAATGCAATAATCCCCATAATAAAAACAGAAATATTTAACATAGAAGTCCACTCAAAGTAATTCCCATTCCCCCAAATATTTGGAATATATTTAAGATAAGTATATCTAATTGCTCTACTTCCAAGTATAAAACCAAACGTAGACAGAACAATTTTCTTTTGAAGATTTGTTATTTTCATAAAACTATATGGCAACCCTGTTTTAAAAGGATTATTGTGCTAGATTACTAATTATTTTTCCGAGATTCCTTTCTTTGTTGATAAGCAATTTTTTCTGCAAAAATCCTATCTCTCTTGTAGAACTTGTTTATCATTGCCACGGCCCCGACAGTCACTGCCAAAGCAGCACCAATATAGCCATAAACTGAATGAGGTTCAGCCATTTTAACTGGTTCAACATGAGTATAACTATCAACAGTCATAAAAGCAACTCCTTCCGATCCTTTTACACAACTTAAGTCTAAGTTTTCTAATGCCATAACTTCTTAGATAATATTCCATTTAAAAGCATTATTGTGATAGATTTAATGGCAGAAAGGCAATATATCCAAACCCTTAAATAGCACTAATTGCCACTGAAAGTATGGGCATTATATCCGCAAAAGGAAAAGATGGACTTCATATAGTAATAGACACAAAAAAAATTCTAGTAAAAAAACCTAAGGCACCAAAAGAACATACGTCTTCCCCGGTAACACAGGAAGATCATCTTTATTTTGCAGAAAAAAATTTAGAACTATGCCCTTATCTACGAAATCCAACGATAGATAGAGAAAATAAACAAGCATATGGTTCTTGTGCTCTAACAGAATTTTTCGGACCCTGTGCTAGAAATAAAATAGATACTAGAGGAAAACCAGAATGTTATAGATATAATCAACTTTGGAAACCACATACCCCCGTAGGAAACGAAAGAGAAACAGATAAACCTTCAAGTTTAGAAAGTAGTTAATTATTAAAAGGACGAATTCTTAATTTATTTAGATGGAAATAAAAGTTTTAGGTGCTGCAAAAGAGGTTACCGGTTCATGCTATAGTCTTTCAGTAGAAGATGATCAAATTTTAATTGACTGTGGAATGTTTCAAGGTAGTAAAGATTTAGAAAGATTAAATTATGAAAAATTTGGATTCAGTCCAAGAAAATACAAAGCACTATTGTTAACTCACGCACATTTAGATCATTGCGGTCGAATTCCTTTGCTAGTAAAAAACGGATTTAGAGGAAAAATTTATTCCACCGACGCTACAAAAGCACTTGCACAGGTAATTATGATGGACTCTGCAAAAATCGCAGAAGAAGATACAATCACAGAGAATAAAAAAAGAGCAAAAGAAAATCTCCCTCCCCGAAAACCAGTTTATACTCTTGTAGATGTTAACGATGCAATGAAACTTTTTGTCATAGTAAAATACGAAGAGAATGTTAGAATAACTAAGAATATTCAAGCAAAATATTACGACGCAGGACACATTCTTGGATCTGCATCTATACAACTTAGCGTAATTGAAAAAGGCAAAACCAAAATAGTTGTGTTCTCTGGAGATTTAGGACAAGAAGATTCTATTTTAGTCAAGAATACTGCACCAATACAAAGAGCTGATTATGTTTTTATGGAGTCAACGTACGGAGATAGATTGCACGACCCGAGAGACAAAAGAACAAGAGAACTTATTAGAGTAATCAAAGAAACATATAATCGCGGAGGAAAACTGTTTATACCTTCCTTTGCAGTTGAAAGAACACAAGAATTACTTTACAATATTGGCTTGTTTATGGAACAAGGAACTATTCCTAAACTACCGGTTTTCCTAGATTCCCCCATGGCAATAAGATCAACAGACGTTTTTAGAAAATTCATGAGATACTTCAACGCAGATGTCCAAGAAAGATTTAAAGAAACTAATGATGTTTTTGGTTTTCCAGAATTAACTTTAACAAAATCAAGAGCAGAATCAATAGAGATTAATGGAGTTTCCCAGCCTTGCATTGTAATTGCTGGAAATGGAATGTGCTCTGCAGGAAGGATCAAACATCACATTGCAAATAACATTGAGGACGAAAAAAATACGTTATTATTTATAGGTTTTCAATGTGAAGGAACACTAGGTTCTTGGATTCAGAAAGGAGAAAAAAATATTCGCCTTCTAGGAAAAGAACTTGAAGTTAAAGCAAAAATAGAATCCATTGAGGGCTTTTCCGCACACGCAGATAGAGTTGGACTTTTAAAATGGATAAAATATTTTGCTCCAAAACCAAAAAAAGTTTTTATAATCCATGGGGATTTAGAACAACAAGAAGCATTATCTAAAACACTCACTAAAGAAAAATATGAAAGTTATATTCCTTCTCTAAATGAAAGTATAAATCTCTAATTATTTTTTCGGCCTATTTTTCAATAACATTTCAATAATATTCGATGTCTCCTCCGGAGAGATTATCTCTTCAATATCAGCACTCGCCTCTTTAGAGGTTGTAGAGATACCATATGCAGCACCAATAGCTGAAGAAAGCTCTGAACAGCTACCATGAAAACAAGAACTACTATTGTGCTGTACTCCCGGAAACCAGAATCCTGCGGCAACATTTACGTTTCCAGAAGGTTGATAAAAATTAAAGTGTTTTACGCCGCAATTATCACGCAATAGTTTACCATAATCTTGCGCGAGATCTGAATCTCTTGCTAAGAATCTAGCAATATCCACCTCACCTAGATTAGAGGGATCTATTGCAAAAAATTCTTGCTGCCTAGAAGGAATTAAAATTCTTCTGTCTTCTGGACGTTTGAATTTATCCTCTTCCGCAATTTTCGGGATAACTTCCAAAGCCAAGTCATTTCCAATTCTCACAGTATCTACTAACTCTAAAAGCTTACCAGAACCATTTGCGCATAACGTTTGCATAACATTTTGTGTTGTCGGAGCATATTCTCCCAAACACCAATAAGTAACCCCATTGATTCTAGCAGTTCCTTCAGGGCAGAAACCATCCTGCCATAAGTTGATCCTTCCAGTTGAAAATCTACGAATCATAGCCTCCCTAGCTGTCGCCATTCTTTCTCCAGCTTCAGTAATTTGATTAAGACAACTTACAAAATTTCCAACGTATCTATTTAATTTATTTTCCATTTTATTTTTTAGGACGATTCATAAGCAATTGCTCTATAATTGCTAATTGTTTAGGTGTAGGTTTTATAGCTTTTTTTTCTAAACCAATAACCTGCGATTTGGCAGTCGTTCCAAACATACGCCCATTACTATCTGAAAAATCTCCATCAGTACCATAAACTGTAAAATGAGATACATCTCCAACTACTCCCAAAAATACTCCTGCTGCAGAATTTTCATCTACTGCAAGTTGATAAAAAGAAGTAAACTTTGTACCATAAAAAATATCTAAAAGATGACTATAATCTTTCGCAAGTGTTGCATCTCTAGCTAAAAATCTAGCAATGTCTATATTACCAAACTCTGCTGAATCTATTATAAAAGTGTCTTGCATCTCGGGAATTAAAACTCTTCTTTGCTCAGGAAGTTTATTTTTATCTTCCGCAGCTATTCTCGGAATAAGTTCCAATGCAGATTCTACCCTTATTTTTACATTACTTATTAAAGGAAGATATAACCCTTCAAAGTTGGCAGCGTATGTTCTTTTAATATTTTGAGTTGTAGGAGCATATTCTGCTAAACACCAATAAGTCACTCCATCAATATTTGCAGTGCCCTCCGAATGCCAACAACCCTTAGATTCATACCGAGAAGTTTTTCGTCTCGCAATCCTCTCAATCATCCCCTCACGAGCAGTAGCTATTATCTCACCCGCCTTTGCAATCTTTTTTGAACACTTTACAAAATTTCCATTATACTTAGTTAATTTATTTTCCATTTTATTTTTTAGGCCTATTTTTTAACACCATTTCAATAATTGCAGATTGTTCTGCTGTCGGCGTTATAACTTCTGGCACAATATCTTTTTGCTTTCCGAACATAAAATTTTCATTATCAAAAAAATCACTATTATGACCATCAAAAAGAAAAGAATCTGCAGCTGCCAACCTAGCAAGTGAAATTCCTGCTGCAACATCCTTCCGTCCAGAAAGTTGATAAAACATAATAGATTTCATTCCGCAATACTCCGATAAAAGACGACCATAGTCTTGTGCGAGAGTTAAATCTCTTGCCAGAAATCTAGCAATGTCAATATACACGAAAGCAGTAGAAGTTACTGAAAAATTTCTCTGTATTTCTGGAATCAGAACCCTCCTTCTTTCTGGAAGTTTGTTTTTATCTTCCTCTGCAATTCGAGGAATAACTTCTAATGCCGGTTTATTTCCGACATTTAAATCAGGAGTTAATGCTAAGAAATTGCCCATTTCATTTTCTTCTCGAGCTTTGTAAGTGTAACGAGTTGTCGGAGCATATTCTGCCGAACACCAATAATTTACGCCATCAATTCTAGCAGTTCCTTCTGAATACCAACAACTAGAAGCATGAGTCATCTTATCTTGAAAGGTTGCTTTTCGCCTAAATGCATCCAGCATTCCGTCTCTTGTCGTTGCAATTCTTTGCCCAGCATATGCAATCTTTTTGGAACAAGTTACAAAATCGCCCTTATACTGAATTAGTTTGCTTCCCATAAACTAGCTATAAAAGCAGGATTTAAAAAACTTTTGAAACTGTCATAACTTTAAAGTTACATAAGAATATACAAAATTTAAGAGAATATCTCTAGAAAATTATTAAACTAAACATTTAAACTAGAATTAAGCTGCTTTTTCTTCTTCGACTTCGTCAGCATCTTCATCTTCTTCGTCATCAATCATTTCTAAGGAATTTAAGATAACTAAAATTTGATCTAACTTTGAATTAAGTTGTTGAAATTGCTCGGACGTAATACCTGAACCTGAAGAACTTCCACCAGCACTTGAGCCTCTTGATTCTCCTCTTTGAGCTCCAAAACAATCACTGCAATAAACTGGTTTATCACCTGTTGGTTTAAATGGAACTTTACAATTTTTACCACATTTTGCACAAACTGCATCACACATTGGCATTTCTCTTCTATCTCGACTTCCAGAATCTCTTCCGTATCCGCCTCTACTTCCTCCGAAACTTCTTCCCCCACTTCGTCCGCCAAAGCCTCCGCTAGAACGACCTCCTCTGTCGTCTCCACGTTCGAATGATCTAAAGTCTCCCATGTTTATTTACAGAAATATGGCATTATAAAGCTATGCTATTTGAGAAATTACCAGTTTATAGTATTTAAAATGCTATTCCACTTTTTTAGTTTAATAGCTAACAATATAAGCGATAATAGAATAAGACCTGCAACAATACCCACCCATCCCTGCAATAAGTCTATAAAAATAAAGTATATACCAAAAAATATCAGAAATAAATTAAAAAATATACTTGCAGTAACATGAATAATTATTTCCAACCTAACTTTAGAAGGAAGAGATGAAAAAGAGACTCCATTTTTTACTGGAAAATTTTCGGTTGTATATTTTCTCGGAAACTTTTTAAGAAATGTATCTTTTTTCATATCCGACCGAATGATTAAACCTTTTTAATTCTTTCCCCGTTTCAGCTTCTCATTCAAATATTTAAAATATTCTGTCTGATGAATGTTCGCCATCTTCTCACTAGCTTGTAGACATTTTTGTAGAAATGTTTATAAATGTAGACACTATTAGTATATTATGTACATCGAAGAAAAAATCATCAAAGGAAAGAAAAAATACTTTTTAGCTCATTCTTTTAGAGAAGGAGAGAAAGTTCACAAAATAAGAAAATTAATTGGAACTGACCTATCTAAAGAAATGCTAGAAGAACGAAAGAAAAAACTAGAAACCCTAATTTTAGAAGAAATTGGAAAATATAAAATTATTCAGGACCCATTAGATAAAGAACTCTCTAAAGAAGAACTTTCTTTTATTAAAAAATTAGAATTGCAAGCAGACTTTAAGGTTACACATTTATCTGAAAAAGAATGGGATATCTTCTCCACAAATTTCACATATAATACAAATGCAATAGAAGGAAGCGAACTTACCTCGAAAGAAGTTTCTGGAATATTAACGGAAAATAAATGGCCAGAAAAATCAAAAGAAGACATAGCCGAAGCTTATGGAGTCAAAGAAGCAATAAAGTTTATTAGAGAAACAAAAGAGCATTTATCAGTCCAGCTATTAAAAGAAATACATAAAGAAGTTTTTAAAAATTCTAAAAATTTTGCAGGTGAATTTAGAAAACCAGGACAAGAAGTAGTTGTGATGTCTTCTTCTGGAAAAGTAGTGCATGAAGGAGCACCACAATCAAGAGTTTTAGGACTATTACAAAATTTAGTAGACTGGTACAATAACAATAAAGCAAAATATCCGGGAATAATTTTAGCTTCCGTTGTCCACAATCAATTTGAAAATATACACCCATTTGCAGACGGAAACGGAAGAGTGGGAAGAATAATTTTAAATAATATATTAATAAAGCACAACCTTCCACCAATAGACATAAAGTTAGCAAATAGACACGAATATTATGCCTGTCTACAAGAATATGAAAAGAACAAAAATTTACGCCCTACAATCGAATTTTTATTAAAAGAGTACAAATCCACCAAAAAAGAGATTAAATCTAAATTGTAGACATTTTTGTAGACATAAATTAAAATGTAGACTTTACTTTCCCCGTTTCAGTTTCTCATTCAAATGTATAAAATATTCTGTATGATGAATATTAGCCATCTTCTCAACGATTAATTCTGGCGTAGAATTTGCTAGTCTTCCAATTACCGGATTATGGTCAACGATTAAATTAAACTCTGCGTCAAGCCCCTTAGCTTCAATTCCGTCTATTCTAGCATGCAACGGAAGAACATCTTTTATTTCGTGACCTAAGTGAGTTGCAATAATTAAGAAACAATTTTTATTCAGGAAATATTCTGCAGTAGAAGCAATTATTTTTCCAGCAACTCCCGGTTCAGTTACTGCTTCAATTTCATCAGCCAAAATTAAAGTTCTATTTCCAGGTTTAATCTCAGACATCTGAGTTAAAAGATTCTCGAACGCACCCTTATTTGCCGCACCCTTATTCTTAGCAAAATAATAAACTTCCTCAAAAATAGGCATATTCACCTCGCCATTTACCGGCAAACCAATCTGGAAAGCAGAAATCAACTGGATAATATGTTCAAGTAAAGTTGTCTTTCCACCGCTATTCGCCCCAGTCAAAATGGAACATCTATACTCTCCTGAAAGATTAAAACTAATAGGCTGAGGATTATCTAAAAAATAATTTTTAGAATTCGAAATAAACAACTCCTTACTTTCAATAGGAATTGAATTGACCGTCTCAAGATATTTAGAAATCCCTCCAAGAAAATCCATAATCAACAGCAAACTAGAAACCCTATTTAACTTTTCAGGAATAGACTTCAAAATCTTAGCCTTAGATTTTATTTCTTCTGCTAAATCAGTAAATTCATTCGCACTTTGCCTTTTAATCAAATCATCAAGCTCTTTTTCATCTACAGAAACGGGGATAGTAAAATTAAAAATATACTCAGGAACTCCGCTTTCATTAATTGCATCAGTGATAACTTTTTGGAATTCTAGGGGGAGTTTTTTCTCACCAAGAATCTTCATCAAAGAACCGCCAGAAATAGTCACATCTTTTATTTTCTCTTCAATCTTATTATTTATTTCTTCAACAATAACCGCAACTTCCTCTCGCTTAATTATCTTAGAATTTACTTCTCCCAAAAAAGGAAATAACGGAGCCAACTCTTGAACAATAGTTAATATTTCTCCATCAGAAGAATTTAGTTTCAAAATTTCTAAATTTTCTCTCCACGAAGACAAAATCTCTAAGTATCTCTCAAGATAAACGTCATCCAAGTTATCAATAAAAACAGACTGAGGCAAACTTTCGAGTGCTCTTTGGAACGCATCGCAATCAATTACTTGAACAATATCATACCTTTCTAAATCATTCAAATCATATTCCGAAGACAAAAACTTTGTTGTACATCCAAGTTCGTTTAGCTTAACAAAAGTATCTTCATTTTCAGTAACTGCAATAACTTCATACTTTGGAGACCAAACTTGTCGTGGCTTTTTTAAATTCTTAAGAAAATCATTTTCAACGGAAACCAAATTTCTAAAAAATTCCTGTCTTCTTTTTATCTCACTAGCATTTTCAGTGAAAAAATGACACTGCCAAAGATTCGAACTATCCGAAAAAACAAAATTTGAAGAAATCTTAGTCAAAAACTTATTATGAATCAGCTTCCCATCTTTAGTCTTGTAAATAGAATCCGAACCACCATTCACAGCAGTCTTGAGTTTATTAAACGGAGACAAACCATTCTCTTCAATAAATTTACAATATTCACTTATCATCCTCAATCAGTATTCTAGAAAAATTTAGGGTTTAAAATGATTTATGTATTATAGCCTATAGAGCGAATGATCTCTAGTGCCACGTTCCTCTTCTGCTCTTTTCTCATAAAGACTGAACCTTGCAGCCCTCAACCCTGGTTTCCCAGTTCTAAAAGCAACCTCATCTCGTTTCATACTTCGTAAATCAATACTCTCCTCTCTAATTACCTTTCTAACCTTCTCAGAACCTAAACCACGAGTAGCCGCATACCATCCAACTCTCAAATTAGCCCAAAACAAAGCGTTAGAGTACATCTGCACTAAAGGTACTTCGCTCATGATATTCTACTCCCTCTTGCAGTTGACATCACCCAACCATTAGTACATACAACAGAATCATGATAATTGTAACGTCTCATCGTGTCTACTTGACGTTCTAACTTTGTAGGATCAATATAAACTTTCTTATTAGGATTACTTGAAAGAGAATATACCCTAAAATTCCCCTGCATTTCATAAGGCAACTGAACTTCAAGAGAAATTCTAGCGCTAGGAACCTCAATCACTGCATTCCACTGAACATTTTCTAACTTCTCAACATTTTGTTTTTGTTCATCTATCATTTTCAACTTATCACAGAACTCTTTCAAAATTAATAGAGTTATCCCATTTTTAAAGGTTGCGAAAACCCTTAAATAGCCATCTTTCCTAGTTATTTTATGAGAGTACGATACTCATTTTCTTCAAAAAGAACAGGACATTTGGAGAATATAGACAAACAGAGAAAGAAATACCCAGACGTAGTCACCGAAATCTTAAAAATCTCAGACATTATCCTGGAAGTTCTTGATGCGAGATTTATAGAAGACACACGAAATCCAGATATTGAAGAGCAAGTAAAGAAAAAAGGCAAGAAATTAATCTATGTTTTAAACAAATGTGATTTAGTTGACGTTCCAAAGAAAAAACTTGAAATGAAAGCACTAGGTTTGTATCCTTTTGTTTTTGTTTCCTGCACAACAAGAAAAGGCTCAAAAGAACTAAGAGACAAATTGAAAATCGAAGCTAAAAGAGTTATTATGCCACACGAAGAAATGAAAAGATTCCAAGTAGGAATTATTGGTTATCCCAACACCGGAAAATCTTCTTTGATTAATTTCTTAACTGGAACAGGTTCAGCAAAGGTTGGAGCCGAAGCTGGTTTCACAAAGGGAATGCAAAAAATTAGACTAACTTCCGATATATTAATTTTAGACACTCCGGGAGTTATTCCAGCAAAAGATTACTCTCACCAAAAGCAAGAAATGATTAGCCAACACGCAAAAATAAGTGCCAGAGATGCAAACAAAGTCAAAAGACCAGATATGGTAATTCAAAAATTAGTAGAAGAATACGGCCCAATACTAGAAGAACATTATGGAGTTGTAGCAAATGGCGACGGAGATTTACTAATAGAAGAAGTTGGAAAGAAAAGAAATCTTTTAAAAAAAGGCGGAGTCGTAGATGAAGACCGAACAGCGAGGGCAATTTTAACAGACTGGCAAGAAGGAAAAATTAAAATAGATTAAGTATAAAAAATAGAACAACTACCCAATATGAAAATACAAATATTTTTAGCAATCTTTATTTTAAGCGTTTTTATTAATTTTGTTTACGCACAAGACATCCCACCAGCACCAGAACCAAATTTCCCAGTACAAATAGTAAGTTGCGTAGACACCGACGGAGGACTAAACTACTCCACATATGGAACTCTAACTTTAAAAAAGATAAACTGGGAAATAGAGTCTTCAATTGCTCTGCCAGAAGATAATTTTGATTATTGTCAAACAAACCCCAACAAAAAACAAAGTTGCGAACATCCTGAAAAAGAAATTCTCATGGAAGCGTATTGTATTAAGGAAGAAGCTAACTTCTTAAATGAGTCAATTATAGCTTTCAAAGAATATGATTGCACTACAGAAGGAAAAGTTTGTTATAATGGCAGATGCATCAATAAAAAAGATCTAGAAAGCGATACAAAATATATTAAAGAAAAAGAAAATTGTCAAAGAGAAAAAAACGCAATTATGAATTTTTTAAAAAAATTGTATTCCCTTATTCGCCCACCTGCTAAAAATCTAACTGTTGTAATTAAATAACTCGCAATCTGTTTTCAGGCCCTACAACAACTACCCTGCCCCTGTCGATCGAGCTAGCAAGATTATCATCATAGGAGCTCCAACCAAAATCCCAGTTGAGAAAGGCTCTAGCGAAACCGTCGTTAGTAATATAATCCCATTTGAAATCTGCTAAATCTTTAATAGAATCTGCAGAAATATCATCTTTTAAGCTTAGAGTTAAACCATAACCGGAATTTGCATCTTCTCTTTGTGTCAATGCTGAAAGCGGTATTAACTTTCCACTGCCGAGCTCTATTCCTCTTTGTTTAAGTTGAGAAACTAAATTTGTTGCAGAAGTTTTGTTCGGTGCATAAGAAACATTTTCTCCTCTTAATGCAACTCCAAAATCTATCTGATTTCCAGATAATAGATCTGGACTGAATTTTTTCACATCTTCTAAATCACTTCTTGTTGCAAGTCTCGCATCGCCTAAATAACAATGTTCTTGTAAATGAACTAACATAGGAATATTTGAACCAGCTAATTCTCCACTTACAGAATCAAATTCTAAAAGATTTTGTATTGCCGTTTTATTAGTATATTTAGATTTAACAGAGTCAGAATATATACTCCAAGAGGAATCATCCAAAACTGTTGCTCTTTCCCATGTCTTTGGAACTTCATACAATGCTACGCTTCTGCTTATCATACTTTACTCATAAAAATAAGGTATTTAAGGATTTCCGAGAATATTCACTACTTAGAACTTAAACAAAACTATTTTTCTACATTCAACTATTTACTCTCTTCTTTCTTTTCTTGTTCTGGTTTCCAAACGTTCTCTATATAATCTTCAACGTCTTCTAATGTATGAAAACTATGCTTCTCAATATATTCATTATGATGTGGGCATTCATCAACGGTAAAATCCCTACATATCTGAGGTCTCTTTTCATAAATTTTACATAAATTATCTTCACCCAAATGTTCACACGGAGTTAAAAATTCTATATTCCAACAACCATCTTCTTCTACAAAAACGTTAATATTCTTATGACACACATACCATTTAATAAATTCAAAATCCTCTAGAGTTTCGGGTTTATCGAGTTCTATAACTACATATCGACAACAATTGCCCTTACACGTAGAACAATCTTTACCAGTTTCGCAACTCTGCATCAGATGCTTTTCATTCTCAGGACACTCGCCCTCTTTAGTATTTTCCATAATCAAGAAATCAAAAGTCCATTTATAAAACTATATCTCCCCATTCAAATAAGCTTTTCTCTTCTTCTCTTCAAACTTTTCAATCGCATATCTTAACATTGTCCGCGGCATATTTTTGTAGTGTTTTTTCAAGAAATCTTCTTCGACTTTCAAATTCCTTTTTCCAACTTCACGCAACATCCAACCTACGGCCTTATGAATTAAATCATGTTTATCATCTAGCAAAGTCTCTGAAATCTTCAAAGTATCCTCAAATTGATTTTTTCTAATAAATGTAAAAGTCGAAAGAATAGCAATTCTCTTTTTCCATAGATTACTAGAATTTACAAATTCATACAAAATGTCTCGTTTTTTATCAAGCAAGTAATTACCCACAATATTCGGCGCACTCAAATCCACCAAATCCCAATTGTTGATATTTTTATAATTCTTCATATAAAATTTAAAAATCTTAAATTTATCTTTGCTATCTGTAATCTTATACCTTAAAACCAAAATCATTAAAGCAACTAACCTCTCCTCATGAATTTTACTATCCATCAACTTCTGCAAATCCTCAAAAGACAAATCCAAATGCTTCTTAGCAACAATTCTCTGTATAGGCACAACAATTCCCAAGAAAACGTCTCCTTCACCATATTGACCTTTCCCCGTCTTAAAAAAACCCTGCAAGATTTTAGCCTTCTCTAAATTAGCCAAAGACTTTAACTCTTTTCTCAAATTTACTAAATTAGACATAATAAAATAAAGAAGTTATCATTTAAAAATTCAACGTCAGAAGAGGAAGCGACACCCCTAGACGACATTGAGTTTATTTTTATACTAACATAGAAATCAATGTCGGATTTTTGCGAAGCAAAAGGGTTCGATGACCCTAGAAATAAAACGCCCACAGGGGGAATCGAACCCCCGGGCCCAGTAAAGGGCTCGGATTAGCAATCCGATGCAATACCACTATGCGATGTGGGCTTATTGCGATTGTTCGTCCACATTGGATTTGGAGTAGAAGGATATCTATCCTTATGCGATGTGGGCACTATTGCTACTATATTAACTATTATTTCGATAGTTTAAACGTTTAAAAAGCTTTGTTGTATTAAAAAGAAAGAAAATTAAGCAGTTAGTTTTCCGTAAAAAATCCAACTTTACTAACTAAGCTAACGAGGGAGTAATAATCCTCTACAAAGTACACTAGAATAAACTGTTTTTATCGCATCTTCTAAATTAACAGGTTTATTTAACACTACCGTATATTCTCTACCTTCCGAACTAAATTCAACTTGCCCATTTCGTTCATTGAGAACCCCAATCCACCTACTCCGAATATTTCTACTAGACTCTTTTGCATTCGAACGAAAAGAGTCAGACCAATCAGATAGTATCGTAGATTTAGTTAGATATCTAAAATCCATATCTGGAGAACTACTTGCCCATAAATAACCATCAAAATGACCTCCAACACCCGAAAACGAGTGAGATTCTAGAATATACTTTACATATTTCTCATCAGCTTTCAAAAATCCTAGCCCAAACTCTTTTTGGAAGTTCCTTTCCATACATCCAACAAGACCAATTACATGCTGTTCAATCTCTAAGACAGTAGTATCTTTTTCCATTGGTATAACTTCTTGGGCTTCAGCCATCCTAAAAAAGAACAAATTACCTTTATAAGAATTGCTGCACTAAATTAACAATCCTTAAAAATACATTTCTACTAGTAAACTAATGCGGAAACAGAACAAAAAAAATATTTATCTTTTAGGTTCTTCTAGTATGTTTAACGATATGGGTAGTGAGATGATTTCTCCGATTTTACCTTTTTTTATCAGCTCACTCGGTGGCGGCGGAGTCACAATGGGATTAATAAGTGGACTAAGAGAAGGACTTTCAAGTCTTCTAAAACTATTTGGAGGTTGGTTCTCTGACAAGATCGGAAAAAGAAAAGAAATCGTATTTATAGGCTATATGCTTTCTATAATTTTAAAATTTTTTATAGGATTTGCACAAACGACAACACAAATTATTACGGCTGTTTCATTAGAAAGGGTGGGCAAAATAAGAGATCCACCACGAGACGCAATTATAGCAAGAATGAAAGGTAAACACGCAAACACCTTCGGACTACATCAAACGTTCGATAGCCTTGGCGGTGCACTAGGGACCATTATAGTTATTTTAATATTTTGGTTATTGCATTGGAACTTCAGAACAATAGTTTTCGCAGCAGCATTCATAACAATGTTCTCACTAATACCTCTCTTCTTTGTAAAAGACGTAAAGTCCTATCCTCTAAAAGCCACATTATTACAAGGAGTTTCAAAACTCGACAGGAAATTAAAAAGAGCAATATATCTAATAGCATTATTCGCATTCGCAAATTTTGGTTTGTATATGTTTATTTTAGTAACGGCAAAAAATATTTCCGGAAATGAAATCATCCCCCTAGTACTTTACGCAATATTTAATTTAGTTTATGCTCTTTCAGCTAACCCTATTGGAAAAGTAGCGGACAAATTTGGAAAAAGGCTAACTCTTATCTGCGGATATCTTCTATTCGCACTTGTTTGCTTAGGATTCGCATATTTTAATTCTTTAATTGCAATCACAATATTGTTCATACTTTATGGATTTGTATCTGCAATGACAGAACCAGTACAAAAAGCAGTTGTCGCAGACTTGGCTGGAAAAGAAAAGGGCACAGCAATGGGATATTTCTACTTCATTAGAGGTCTTTCCGCAATATTTGGAGGACTAATAGCAGGATTTATCTGGGACCTAAACAATTCCGCAATGTTCATATATCTTGCAGTTCTAGGAATAATATCGATGACTTCACTTTATGTAGTAAGAAAAGCAGAGAAAAAAATTGAGAATCAAAAAAAGAGAAAATGAAAAACGACATACTTAAAATTGAAAAAATAATAAGAGAAAAAGAATGCATAGCTTTGCTTGCACCGAGTTTCATTGCTGAATTCGATTATCCTGAAATCATAGTCGCACTAAAAGAATTAGGTTTCAAAAAAGTTACAGAATTAACTTTCGGAGCCAAAATGGTTAATAGAGAATATCATGAAATTTTAAAAAATAAAAAAATGTACATTTCTACAGCTTGTCCAGGAATTACTACTTTTATTGAAACGAACTATCCTCAATTTAAAGATAATCTAGTAAAAGTAGACAGCCCGATGATTGCAACAGCAAAGATTTGCAAAAAAAATTTTCCCGAATACACAAGAATATTTATCTCTCCTTGTAGCTTCAAAAAACAAGAAGCTGAAAGCTCCAAATATATAGATTATGTTATAGATTACCAGCAACTAAAACAATTATTTGGAAAAAATAAAATCTCAGTTAAAAAAACTAATAAAGGAACAATAGAAAAATTCGACTGTTTATACAATGACTACACTAAAATTTATCCAGTTGCTGGAGGACTAAGCAAAACCGCACATCTCAAGGGAGTTCTAAAGAAAAACGAAGTAAAAATAATCGATGGAGTAGACAAAGTAAAAAAGTTCTTAGATGCCTACTTAAAAAAGCCTAATAAGAAAATAAGATTTTTAGACATAAACTTTTGTGTTAGCGGTTGTCTTGGCGGACCATTTATAGGGAAAGATAAAAAGCTTACCGAAAAAACAAAAAGAATAAAGAATTATATGAAATTCTCAAAAAGAGCCTCAATACACGAGCACAACAAAGGCTGGATAAAAAAAGCCGAAGGAATAAATTTTAGAAAACCATAAAATTTAAGAAGGATCAATTCTAATCAAAACTATGGTAATCGCAAATATTCAAAAAGTAAGTAATGGAGCATCGGCGTTCACAAAAGGCGCAGATTATATTCCTTCAGCGTAATCAGGACTCTAACAATTTTATTCAGTTTATTAAAATAGGCTCTGCTTGCCTATTCAATTCGAAAGGAGAATTAAATTACGAAGTTCTTAAGAAAAAAGCAAATGAAATAGAAAACGACACAAACCAAAACGTTCTTATTGTATCCGGAGCCATAGCCATGGGCAGGTATTCTGAAGAAGAAACAAGAAATAAAGATCAATTAAGTTCGACAGAACTTCAAGGTTACGCTAGTCTCGGTCAAAAGATATTAATGGATTTTTATGGAAAACTGTTCAAAAAAAATATCTGCCAGATTCTTGTAACCGAAAAGGAACTCAAACAAACAGAAGAAATAAGAAATTTGATTATAGAAAATTTAAAAAAAGGAAGATTAACTCTAATAAACTATAATGATTCTATAGATTTCGAAGAAATTAAAAAAGATAACGACACACTAGCAGCAGAAATTATGCTAAGTTGTAAAGGGGATAGATTAATAATTCTAGGCCATGATTACGATGGCCTTAAAAATGGTTCTGGAGAACTTGTAGAACGAGTTTATGAAATTAATAACGAAGTGTATAGTTATTGTAATGGTAAATCCAAACATGGAAATGGAGGTTTCAAAACAAAACTCGATGCAGCAAAAACAATACTAAGTCAAGATAAAGAGCTAATTATCTCAAACGTTAACTCGAACCTTGAAGAAATAATTAACGGAACCGCTAAAAGGACTTTGTTTAAGAGATAAACTATTTAACACTTATCGCACCAACAGGACAAGCAGACTCAGCATCTTTAGCACAAGTAGCATCTTCAACTTTAGCTTTCTTGACCACAGACTTTCCGCCTTTCATCTCGAAAATATCTGAACACATAGAAGCACAAGCTCCGCATCCGATACACAATTTTTTATCAACTTTGATTATCGCCATCTTTTGTATAAAATAGTATCTAATCCAATATTTATAAATCCATCGACACGCTAAAAAACTAATTATCTCATTCTTTTTAATACGCCTTCAATCCGATCAACTATCTGATATTTTGGTTTCTCTTCAACATCTATTATCGTTCCGACATCGAATCTAGAAACTAAATTATAAATTGCTCTGACCATGTTCTCACCTAATCGAATCTCTTCCTTACTATTTCTTTTTATACAAGTTTCCAAAGTTGCCTTCATAGTAATAAGCAACATATTAGAGTGAATATTCTTTTGAAAAAATTCCAATTGTGACCCATGATAAAAAGATCCACTAACAATAACATCTTGCCTTTCTAGATGCTTTTGTATTTCAGGCAAAATCTGTTCTTGAAGCATTAAAAAATTTGCTGCGGGAACACAACCCTCTTTAGGGTCAAATCTGTCTAATTTTTCCTTTTTTAGAAGCTTGTCCAAAGAAAAGTATTTTGCATTAATCTTCTTAGTAAGAATATTACTAATTGCGGTTTTCCCAACTCCCACCGGTCCACGAATAATAACTAGAGTATGTTTTGTCATAAAGATACTTAATCAAAGACCTTTTTAATTCTGCCTAAATTTACACCTTTAGTGAATATTTAAATAGAACAAATGTAGAATAACTAATAACATGCCGGAAGAGAATATAGACATTATGAGCACTCTTGAAAATGGAGTCGTTCCAAACCTAGAACCTAAAAAGAAAAGCGAAAGAAAAAACATTTCTAGAAAATATCTAAGACAGCGTTGGAAACATTTTATCAGTCAAGATAACAAAGGAAATCTTTTAATAGAAGGAGTTAGCGTTAATGAAATCGTAAAAAAATATGGTTCACCAGTTTACCTCTTAGTAGAAGAAGAAATAAGAGAAAAATGTAGAATTTTCAAAGAAAGTTTTGACTATCCATTTTTTAGACCACAATATGCATGTAAATGTAATTCCACACTAGAAGTACTTAGAATAATGAGAGAAGAAGGCTTAGACTTTGACGCAAGTAGTGTGGGAGAAATAATTCTTGGACTGCTTGCAGATTTTACACCAAAACAAATAACATTTACTAATTTATACAAAACAGAAAAAGATGTTATGTTCGCAGTTTCTATTGGTGTTAATGCAATAACTGTAGATTCTTTAGAAGAATTAGAAGTAGTAATTAAAGCAAGTAAAAAACTAAACAAATTAATTCCAATCATGCTCAGAGTAAATCCAATGATTAACGATGGAAAGTTTACAACAAAAAAACAACAATACGGAATCCCGTACAATTATGCAAAAAAAGCCATTGTTAAAGTAAGCAATTATCCTTTAATTCAACTAAAAGGATTTCATTTCCACGGATCTTACGCCTATAATTTTAAAGGATATTTATTAGCCGCAAAAAAACTTACAGATTTAGCAGTGTATGCAAAAAAACAAGGTATTGCAATAGAAATGTTAGACTTCGGAGGAGGTTTTCCAACCGTAGCCCCGAAAACCTATTGCCCGGGAAAATATTTTACGCCAGGAGATTTAGGAGAAGTATTTGTTCCATTCTTCAAACAACTTTGTGCTAAAAAAGAAATCCCCCTACCAACTTTAATTTTTGAACCCGGAAAATCACTCGTTGCAAACTCCGGAATCGGTATTGTAAAAGTGATTAGTAAAAAGAATTTAGGTAATAAAGAAATTGTCATTACCGACGGCTCTTGTTACTCTATGTTTCCAGACATCTTGATATCACACTGTGACTATGAAATTTTACCAGGTAATAAAATGAGAACAAAATCTACAAAAAAATATGACATTGCGGGCTGTACCTGTGATTGCATTGATCTAATAGCAACCTGTCAGAAAATGCCCGAACTATCAAAGGAAGATCTTCTAGTTGTTATGGACTGTGGATCGTATAGTAACGTGTTAAGCTCAAACTTCAACAACCTAAGAAGACCCCCCATTATTATGATTAACAAAGACGGTAAAACAAGACTGATAAGACGAAGAGACAGATACACGGAAATTTTTGCACCAGAACTTGATGTTCTGAAAGTGGCAGGTCAAAACGAAATGAAAAGATTTTATGATTTATTAAGAAAGAACTACGAAGAAAAATCTTAAATAATCTCTTTAGCCGCTAGGCTTTGCAAGCATTTAAAATGTGAAGCCCGAAGGGGAACTTTCTCCTAACCACAGACTATAAAAGTTCCTCAAAAACCTTCTTTTCCTTTTGATAAAAAATACCAAGCGGAATCTTTGTATCTGATTTAATAGAATTGTAATCGAACTCTTCAGCTTTCTTCATCGCTGCTTCAAAATTAGTTTTATCATGCTTCGCATCTTGTAAGCTATAAGTTTTCTCTTTATATCCCGCATCATTATGAAAAATTACGCAAGGTTGTATAACTTCAATAAAACAAAAACCTTTGTGTTTCTGAGCTTCTTCTAAAACCTGTTGAACCTGACTAACATCCGCGAAAACTCTCGCGACAAAACTCGCACCAGCCCCAAGCATTAATTTAATAGGATTCATAGGTTGCAATTTAACTCCATTAGGATTTGTCTTATCTTTATATCCAATTTCAGAAACCGGAGAAGGTTCCGCAATCGTCAACGCAAAAACCTGATTATTGTGAACCATATATTTGATATTAGAATTATATCTAGCCATATGAATTAAATGCTCCATTCCTTCAGCATAAGCATCACCATCACCAGAAAACGCAAGAAGATTCAATTTAGGATTTGCGATTTTCATTCCCAAAGCAACGGGTAAAACTCTCCCATGTAAAGAATTAACTCCTTGTAAATCTAAATAATCAAAAATCTTCGCATGACATCCAATTCCAGAAACCATCGCAAAATCATCTTTCTTTTTTCCACTCGCAATTTGTTTTTCTAAAAACTTCTGCACACCTGCAAGTATCATAAAATTGAAACATCCCGGACACCACGTAGGTGCTGCATTTGTACGAATTGATTTACTGACCATTTTAAAAATTTTTAAGGTTTAACCTTAGCTCTTTATATGTTCCCCCTTCTATAAATTTATGTTTTCTAAAAAATCCTAAAGTATTCTCATTATTACTTCCATACGCAATCATTACCACTAATTTCTTTTTGTTACATTCATCTATAAATTTCTTAAGTAATATACTTCCAATGCCTTGCGAACGAAATTTCGGAAATACTCCTATCTCCCACAAAAGCCCAATATTCCTTAAATTCTCACCAGTTAAAAAGCCAACAACTTCTCCATCTACTTCAGCAATATAAAACATTTTTTTAATTAGAGGAGAATACCATCTTGCAGGAGGAGCTTCATCATCTCCAGCAGCTTTAAGTCCCGGAACATTAGCTATTTCTCTAACTGCCTTAATGTCTTTAATAGTTGCTTTTCGGATAATAATTTTGTTAGTCATTTTTTCATCCTCTTTTTTACTTCTGGCCAATCTTCCTTTAACAAACCATAAACACATTTATTCGCAAAATTGCCATTATGTAAAGTTCCGTGAGCCTTTCTAAGAACCCCTTCCAATTTAAATCCAAATTTCTCAGCAATTGCCCTTGAGCCAGAATTTACCTCACTGCAAGTAAGTTCTATTCTTCTTAACTTCAATTTAGAAAATCCAAAATCAATCATTGCCAAGACCGCCTCACTCATTAAACCTTGCCCCCATAAATCCTCCCTTAACCAGTAACCGATTGAAGCTAACCCATACTTAACATTACTTAATCCGACTCCTCCGACAATCTTCTTCTCGGATTTTAATTCTAAATTAAATTCATATTTATTTCGTTCTTTGCTTTTGGAATCTATAATATTTCTTGAAACAAAATCTTGAGCAATTTTCTTAGTGTAAGGATAGGGCATACTAGCCATATATCTAGAAACATTTTTATTATTGAGAGCAATCACTAAATCCGGGACATCGTCTTTATTAGGCAATCTTAATATTAATCTCTTTGTCTCAATTTTCATTTTAATCC
This sequence comes from archaeon, assembly GCA_037140195.1. GTDB lineage: Archaea > Nanobdellota > Nanobdellia > Pacearchaeales > GW2011-AR1 > CABMGO01. Next base: position 23,007 of record JBAXEZ010000002.1, on the reverse strand, counting down.
AACACCTTCATTTTGTTTATAGTTATCCATATTGCACCCTTGCAAGGAGCACCTTTATTCTCAGGAATTTTCTTAATTAATTCAAACAACTCTCCAGAAGAAAAATACTTTGCCTTCCCGCAGAGTTCATAACCAATACAATTCTTTTTCCAATCTTTAGCCCAAACAACAAGCGAAACATTTGGATTGCTTTTTATATTTTTAACACTCTCATAAAGATAATTATCTGAAACAATCAGTTGATTTTTAGAAACAACTTTTACAAAGCCAATAGCGATATTGTGAGGATTTCCTTTTTTATCCACAGTTGCAAAACCAAGCGCATTGTCTTCTATCATTTTCTTCACGCCTTCATTTATCTCAACTTTTTTTATTATTGTTCCCATTATTTCAACACCTTCCCAAGTAAATAAGTATCAATAAATCTTCCGTCATCAATCAATAAACCGCCCTTTCGCCTACCTTCAATTTTAAGACCAAATTTCTTAGCTAACCTCCAAGAAGCTTTATTTTCTATAGCACATTCTGCTTCAACTCGTTTAAATCCTCTATTCTTCACTTCACCCAATATAATCCTAACTAGATTAGTTGCTATTCCCTGCCCCTGGTAATCTGGATGAACTCCCCAACCCATTTCAACCCTATGTCTCAACCTCCCACTTTTTTTAAATCTACCATTAATAGACCCTACTACCTTTTTACCATCGAAAGCCAAAACAGTAATAGTATTAGAAACTTGTTTAAAATCTTCTCTAAACTTAGAAATTTTCTTTTTATCAGGAGCAACATTGCTGCCATTATAAATCCAATTTTTTCTTTCAATCCCTTCTTTAATTAATTCTGCAAGCCCCTTCTCGTCTCCAACTTTTCCAAATCTGTAAGTTATTTTCATCTCAATCTCCTCCTAATTTCTTCCGCCAATCCATCACTAAAGAAAGGTCTTCCATCGTACCTTAAAATTTTATTTTTATCTTCAATTAAAACCCCAGTTTTCTCAGCAATTAATCTAGCTAATGGACTTTCAGAATTGTTTTCAACAACTAAAACTCGTTTAGCCTTACTGATCACATCCTTAATTTGTTTTATTGGAAACGGATTCATATATAAAACCTGAACAAACTTTGCGTCGATTTTATTTTCATTTATAGCATCGAGTATCGCACCTTTAGTAGAACCCCAAGATAAAATTAAATTTTTAGAATTTTTATTTCCATAAACTTTAATCTGTTCAAATCGTTCAGTCTCTTGTATAATCGCTTTTTCTTTTTTCATTCTAACCTCAAAATTTGATTTGATAACTTCTGCATCTTCAGTTGCAATATTATTTAACTTCTTGTCGTGTTCATAACTATTAAATCTCTCCCCAACTTTCACAGAACTTTTAATTTCTTTAACTGATTTCAAAGATTTTTCCTTATCAAACAAAGATTTACTTTCTCCCAGGTGTTTGTCGGTTAAAACAATTGAAGGAACTCTATACTTATGAGAAAAATAGAAAGCATCATTTGTTAATTTAATACATTCATCATTATCTCCAGGAGCTAAAACCAATCTAAAAAATTCACCATGTCCTGAATATAAAGCTAAATTCAAATCACCCTGAGAAGTATAAGTTGCAACTCCGGTTCCTGGTCCGGGCCTCTGTGCTAAATAAAACACCAAGGGAACTTCAGTCATAGCAGCAAAACTCAAGCTCTCAGTCATCAAATCAAATCCACCACCTGCAGTTCCCACCATAACTCTCTTTCCTACAACAGAAGAACCAATTCCAGCCAAAGCGACGGCAATTTCATTTTCAACTTCAATCACCTTGTGATGATTTCCCCCCTCCAACTGCATAGTTCCCAATTCCATCATCAAAGGAGTTGCAGGAGTCATAGGATAAGCATAATATAAATCCAAACCAGATTTAATCGCAGATAAAGCAGTCGCTTCGCTTCCATTTAATAAATCTAATTTATGATTTGCTTTCTTAATTTTAACTTTCAAAGAACGACCATTATGAGAATAACCATCTTTAGCATCTTTCAAATTCTCCTCAAACTTTCCATAATTCTTAAGCTCAGTTTCTAAAACTGAAAATGGAATCTCAAGTATCTTGAATAAAACGCCTGCAAAATAAGTATTTCCCTTTCCCTGAACGAAATCAACAACAATCGCATCTTTAGTTAGCTCTTTCTTGTGAAGTTTAGAGGTATTCTCGTCTAAGCAAACCATAACATTAATTTTAGAAACATTACTAAAAACCGGACTGTCGGAAAAACTAACTTGATTAAAATTATGTCCGCCCCTTATCAAGGACTGATAATCTCTAGAATAAAAAACGTAATAACCTTCTTTAATCAAGCTATTCGCCAAAAGCTCACTCAAAAAATTCGGACCTTGCCCAGCTTTGCCACCTATAAGAATCTCGCACCTCATAAAATAGTCAGTAAGAAGGCATATTTAAAGATTTTGAAAGAGTGTTAACTCAATCCTTCAATAGCATCTAAACAAATAATTCCGTTCTTCTTCAACAAATCCTTCGCTTTCGCAACAGATTTTCCACCCAAAAATAAAGCTACTACTTGTTTTTTCGTCTTAGATATTTCTTTGTTAAACTCAACTACCTTTCTCGCGATATTTTCATTATCCGTCATACTCTGAGGAGTTACCAAAACATACAAGGTTTCGAAACCTTTACCTTTTATTTCATTAAAAGCTTTAGCATAGTCTTCCGCAAGTGCAGTTCCTAAAATATCCATTGGCTTCTCAATTAAAGTAGCTCCTTTTTTAGAAAGATAGTCCGAAAGCAACACCCCTGCCCCGCCAGCATTAGTTATGACAAAAGAGCGATTGAATTTAACCGTTTCTTTAGAGTATTCTATTTTTCTTCTACTCGCCTTCTCAAACATCTCAATAAAACTATCGCACATTTCAACTCCTGCCTGTTTAAAGACTCCTTTGTAAATCGCATAATCTGAAGCAACACTCGCAGTGTGACTTATTGCCGCTTTCTCTCCAACTTCGGAACTTCCGCCCTTGATTGCATAAATTCTTTTGCCACGCTTTATAGCCTTCTTGCAAACTTTAACGAACTCTTGCCCATCTTTAAACTTCTCAACATATAAAACAATAGCTTCCGTATTCTTATCTCTAGAATAATACTGTATAAAATCGTTAAAGTCCAAGTTCTCCATATTTCCCAAACTCACAAACGAAGAAAACCCTATCTCACCATAGTCAGAAATATAGCTCCACAAAGCTCCAGACTGGCTAATAAACGCAATTTTCCCATTTCGTGGCATAGAAGCCGCAAAAGTCAAGTCTAACTTCCTAGAAGGATTACAAATACCAAAACAGTTAGTTCCTAAAAACTTAAAATTATACTTCTTAGATAAATCAACTAGCTTTTTAACTTTCGCGCCATCGCCATTTTCTGAAAATCCCGAAGTGATAATTATAATGTTTCGAATGTTCTTTTTCCCACACTCTTCCAAAGCCCCAAACACAAAATCCTCCGGAATAGCAATAACTGCCAAGTCAATATTGCCCGAATAATCCAAAACAGACTTATGACACTTTATCCCTAGCAAAACATCATGCGAAACATTTACCGGAACAATATTTAATTTGCTAGCCAAAGCCTTTTTCAGCAAAATCCCGCCAACCTTCTCCAAATGATCAGAAGCTCCAATAATCGCAATAGTTTGCGGATTAAAAAAATTGCTCAAACCCACCTTTTTCATTTTGACATGTTTTTTGAAAGTTTACTTGAGAAAAAATGGCAAGGCAAAAAATGCAAAGCATTGACTGCCGATATCGGACAATTTTCTTCGAACGAATGTTCGAAAATATTGAAAATTAGTCCTTCTGAATCTCGCACGAATATCCCCTTTTTCATATAAAATATCAATAAAGAAAGTATATAAATACTACCCTACTAAAACTAGCATGAAGCAATTAACAGAAAAAGAGACAGAAGATTTCTTAGAAAAAAACGAACTTAAAGTAGTACAAAGAGCATTTTCAAAAAAGAAAACAGACCTAAAAAAAGTAGAAATTTCTTTTCCATGGGTCATGAAAGTTTCCTCAACAAAAATAATGCACAAAGCCAGAGTAAATGGAGTAAGAGTCAACATCAAAACAATAGAAGAAGCAGAAAAATGTTTCATCGAACTTTCTAAAATAGAAAACTTCGAAGAAGTCATTATACAAAAGATGATTTCCGGAAAAGAAGCTATTCTTGGAATAAAACACACACCAGAATTCGGACACGTTTTAATGTTCGGCAAGGGTGGCAGTAACATAGAAAAGGAAAAAGACGTTTCTTTTAGAGTAATACCGATTAAAGAAGAAGACATAAAATCCATGATACTAGATACTAAATTTTCAAAAGAACTATCTGAAAGAGAAAATAAAAATATAATTGAAGCAATAAATAAAATTCAGAAACTAATAAAAAATAACTCACATATAACTGAATTAGACATCAATCCATTGATGGTAAACGATAAAGAATATATGGTCGCCGACGCCAGAATTGTCATGAAATAAGTTTAAATAGTCAAAAACATCAAGTTCAAAACATATAAATAGAAGTTAGTTAATAAAAAAAGATGGACGAGAAAGATAAATTAATGCTTGAACAGATAAAGAAGGTCGCCCCAGGAACAGCTCTTAGAACAGTAATTGCAGATTTACTTAGATCAGACTTAGGAGCAATAATCGCTTTTGAGACACCAGAGATAGAAAAAGTAATTGAAGGAGGATTTAGAGTTAACTGCCGTTTCACACCCCAAAGACTTTTTGAATTATGTAAAATGGATGGAGGAATTGTTATTTCTTCAGATCTAAGAAGAATTCTATATGCAAATGTATTGTTTACTCCTGACGCTTCGATTCCAACAAACGAAACAGGAACAAGACACAAAGCTGCAGAAAAAACAGCAAAGCAACTGAACACCTTAGTAATAACAATCTCCGAAAGAAGAAAGAAAACAACTCTTTATTATGGAAACTCAAGATGTTACCTTAGACCGACAGAAGAAGTTTTTAGAGAAATTAGCAATACAATCCAGTTACTAGAAAAACAAAGAGAAATATTCGATGAACTAACAAACAAAATAGGGATAATTGAAATAACGAATATGGTTTCAGTTTCAGACGTTTGTAAAATAATTCAAAGAGCTGAAATTATCCTGAGAAATTCTGAAACACTTAAAAAAGATTTCATTGAAGTAGGAAAAGAAGGAAACTTAATGAATCTGAGATTTAAAGAACTCCTAAAGGGCGTTGAAAGAAAAGAAGAAGAAATAATAAGAGATTATTCTAAAATGTCATTGAAAAAAACAAAACTGTTACTTGAAAATTTAAGCTTCGAAGGAATAATTGAACTAGAATCTATATCAAGACTAATCTTCCAAAAAGACCTAGAAGAAATTGTTTCACCTAGAGGATACAGATTTATGTCTGCATTAAACATCTCTGAAAAAGAAGCATCTGCCATTGTAAAGGAAGTCGCTTCATTGAATGATATATTGAATGACGAAACAACGAAGATGGAAGAAACTTTGAAAAATAATAATATCAATATAAAAGAAGAAATAGCACTGCTAAGAGAAAAAATAGTTGAAGGAAGGATAATCATCTAAAATGTTATCTAAAAAAGAACTAGAACAGATAAAAGAGTCTCTAGAGAAGTCCCAAAATCCTTTATTTTTCTTTGATAACGACGTAGATGGATTCTGTAGTTTTATTATTTTTCAAAAATCAATTGGAAGAGGAAAAGGAGTTGCAATCAAATCTTTCCCAGATTTAGACAAAAGTTATCTTAGAAAAGTCGAAGAACTAAACCCCGATCATGTTTTTATTTTGGATAAACCTAGAGTAAGCAAAGAATTTATTGATGGAGTATTTGAAAAAGGAATTCCAATTACGTGGATAGACCATCATGAAGTAGAGCTCGAAGATGAAATAAAAGAAAAGATAGATTATTTTAACAGCTTTCCTTCAAGCGAACCAACCACTTTTTTAGCCTACAAAACCTTTGAAAGAAAAACTGAACAGTGGCTTGCAGTTGCGGGTTGTATCGGAGATAACTATATGCCTGATTTTGCTAAAGAATACGCAAAAGAAAATCCCGAATTTCTGTCCACAACAAAGAGCCCATTTGATTGCATGTATAAAACAGAAATAGGTAAAATATCTGCCATGATTAATTTTGGGTTAAAAGATACTACAACCAACGTCCTTCATATGTTTAGACTTTTTATAAAGTCAAACAACCCCACAGATATTTTAGACGAAAACACAGAAACGAGACATCTTCATCAAAAATATGAACAACTTATGAAACATATGGCAATCTTGCTAAGAAAGACTGAAAATATAGGAAAAAATTTAATTTTACTTGAATACGCCGGAGAAACAAGTATGTCTTCAGAACTTGCAAACAAACTTCAGTTCGATAATCCCAATAAACATATACTAGTTATGTACAAAAAACAAGACGTAGGAAATATTTCAGTCAGAGGCAAAAAAGCCAAAGAATATCTATTAAAATCAATAGAGAATATCTTAGGTGCAACGGGCGGAGGACATCCAGAAGCTTGCGGAGCAAGAGTACCTACAGAAAATCTAGAAGAGTTTAAGAAGAATTTTGAAAAACTTGTAAATGCTTAAGCACAATAATCTTTAAAAACTAAAATTAGGAAATATTAAAATGACACTTACAAAAGTTACAAGATTGAGCATCTCGGATGGATTAGGAAATTTAGTTTCTGTAAAAAGAGGAGACAAGGTTGAATTGCTCACTGCAGAAGAAAGAGTCGCAATTGGCAGAGATAAAGACCTCGAATCTGCCAAAGAAGAAATAGACTCTACAAAAGAGTTTTTACAAGCAACAGGGCCTTACGAAATTTCTTGGATGGGCATTTGGCCATGCGGAACAAAGATGTTATATTTTAAAATGGACCAAGGGGGAGAACCCGGAACTTATGCACGAGATTTCAAAAAATATAACTCCGAACCATCCCACCAATAACTTTAAAAGATATCAATTCTCAGTAATAACATGATAGATCAATTATCTACACTAGCGATACCAAAATACTAAAGCTAGTTAGAACTATCTTAATTCTAATGAAAAAACCTAAAATAACCAACAATTCTATAAACAAAGCAGATATTGCCAGCCAAGCATTACTTGTAGACAGTCAAGAACCCGGAGGTTTGACAATTAAAGGCTACGACTTCAACGAGAAATTTAACTTCAAAAAATTCTTAGCTTCTTATTCTTCAACAGGCGCCCAAGCATCTAACTTAGGAAAAGCAATCGAAATTATCAAAAAAATGAGAAAAGAAAAAGCCTACATCTACCTAGGATATACTTCAAATATGGTCACAACAGGCAATAGAGAGCTTATTCGTTACTTAGTAGAACACAAACTAGTAGATAGAATTGTAACGACTGCAGGCGGAATTGAAGAAGATTTCATCAAATGTATGGGCGACTTTAAACTAGGAGAATTTAATTTAAACGGCTCAGATTTACGAGATAAAGGAATAAATCGTGCAGGAAACATCCTAATTCCAAATTCTAGATACGTTAAATTCGAAGAATGGTTATTACCAATCCTTGAAAGGTACAAAACGGAGATAAAAACACCTTCAGACGTAATAAGGCTAGTAGGAAAAGAAATTAATAATAAAGAATCTATTTACTACTGGGCCCAGAAAAATGAAATTCCTGTTTATTGCCCGGCAATTATGGACGGTTCTCTAGGAGATATGATTTATTTCTACAAGAATTATAAGAATAAAGATTTCAGGTTAGACATTGTAGCAGACACAGAAGAGTTCAACAATTCTTCAATCGGCAAAGAAAAGACAGGAATGATAATTTTAGGTGGAGGAGTTGTTAAACACGCAATATGTAATTGTAACTTATATAGAAACGGAGCAAACTACGCAGTTTATATTAACACTGCACAAGAATTTGACGGAAGCGACTCTGGAGCAAGACCTGACGAAGCAGTCTCCTGGGGAAAAATCGCACAGAAATCTGAAACTGTGAAAGTTTACGGAGATGCAACAATTATATTCCCCTTAGTACTAGCTGGCGCTTTTATTGATTAACGCTTCATCATCTCGAGTATTCTAAAATTTCTTCTAGCCTCATCAATTGTTGTTCGTTGTCTACTGATTCCTTCAAGTTTTTCAAATAATGCTCTTGCAAATTCGATCTTCTCCATGTCTACCATTAAAGTTTTAACCCCCTTTTCGCGAGTAATTCAATTATAGCTTTATCAACAAAATTTCTCTTAGACGGAAACTCTGTCTGATTTTTTCTGCTACTCGTTAGATAACCCTCGACTTCTTTTATCAACCACTTACTAACTTTGACGGTTGTTTCTTCGTTAGTTACCATTAGTATACGATTAGTAACTGACTATTTAAACATTACGATTATTTTAGAAAACTAAACAATTTTATCTTTAAGCCGTCGTCTTAACAGAATAACTATTGCCGGCTTTATCTTTTATCTGAATACTCTTTATTTTTTCCTTTATATTTTCTTTTTTTCTCTTTAATAATTCATACAATGTAAAGAAAGTTATAATCGCACCAGCAAGTGTCGAGAATAAAACAGCATTATCTTTTAATTTTGCAGCTAATGAAACCTTAGACAAATTACTCATCTTATTTAACTGAATTTGATACTCTTCTTGAGCTAAATCTAACTTTACCTTTGTCTGCACCAAATTTTCAGACAATAGATTCGCCTGCGCATCTCGAAGCATGATTTTTAGATCTGACAAACTCACACCAGACACATCATAGCCCTCGTTCTTTTTGATCTGATAATTAGATTCTAAATCAGAATAATTAACTTTTAAAATAGAAAGCTCGTTAGATAAGTTAGAAGCAAGAGCAGTGTTATACACGGCAATGCTGATTGAGTCATCAAAAACTTTTACGACACGATAGAACACTTCTTGATTAATTTTTAATGTTAAATTTATTGCTCCAGACTTCTTAAAATTCCCACTAACCAGAATATAAGATTTTTCCGATGGCCGCAAGGAATCTATAGGAATAACATCATAGCTTGAAAACCCATCACCAGACACGAACGCATACAAATTAGTTAGTTCTTTGTCTCCAATATTTTGAACATTAATACTTAACTGAACATCCCCAAGTTTAGTCTCTCCAGGCAAAAAATTCTTTAAATTAATAGTTGCATCAGAAACTTGAATAGTCTCGTTAATAGAACTAGAAAGATTTCCCGTTAAGTTAGTCTCATTTTGTATGGAAGAGTTTACCACCAGAGTTTCATTTTCCGCTAAAACAAATCCACTAAATAAAACCAAGCTAAACAATACCAATACGTAAATAATATTCTTCACCATAGAAAAATCAAAATAAATCTATTTTTAAATCTATCTTCCACCCGTCCGAGAAATAACCTTAATGAGAGCGAGAACAATACCCATCCCTAAAAAGATATAAATTATAGTAAAAATCTTTGAAAGAGAATTGGTCGGATTCATATCTCCATAACCAATAGCAGTGAGCGTTGTAACTGAAAAAAATAAGGAATCTAGCAGGTTCCACCCCTCCAAATAACTATAAGCGATAGTACCAATCAACAAAATAATGAGAGTCAGAATAAAAAGAATACTCAAACTAAGTTGAGATTTTTGTTTTGCGTTACTTAACTTATTTACCATTCTATTTCGCCAACATCTTTTCTAGTATATTGGAAGTCATTTTCCAGAGCATAAAATTCCAAACTTGTCTCAACCTGATCATCGAAATATCTCAGTTGATAATCTTTCTCAGTCTTCTCACTATAAACTTCAATAATCATTTCCTTAGTAGTTTTGTGATCAATAAATAAATAATGCGCATCAACAATTAATCCCTTACCATCAATAAGAATTTTATCACCTTTCTTTAATTGAGATATAGGTTTAGATTGCTTCTTTATCTTAATCATAACATAGAAAGGGTCTGAGGGTTTATAAAGATTTTTGTGGAAACAATTACATGTCTTCCATAACAGGAATATCTTTAATAAATTCAGACTTTAAACCTAATTTCTCAAAATACTTGCACATTGCAATGCAAGCAAATGCTTCAGTAGAGTAATGCGTTCCACCAAGAACATTGATTCCGTTTTTCTCTTCATATTTATGATCCTTCTCACTATAAGGATTTCTAGAACCTATTCCTGTAATGACCACTTTAATCCCCAAATCAAATGCATCTTTCAAATAACCTACTTCATTCCCACCACCAGCGACTACCACAACTTTTCCGTTTACTATCTTTTCATCACCATAATGATGAACTTTAATTCTATGCCCGACGGCCTTCTCAAAAACATTTTGCAATTCCTTAATAGTTTTACATTTAGTTTCGCCAATAACACCTGCCAACCCGCCCTCATATGGAGAACAAGGTTTTAGATTTTTTATTCCCAAAGCGTCAGCTAATGTTTTACTTGTAGAATATTCGCTAAAATTGTCTAGAGGTACATGCAAGTTATAAATAGAGATTCCTCGTTCTTTAAATTGTTGTAACAACTTTCTATTCATTTGTTGAAAAACCTGTGGAGATTTTCTAATATCCCAAATAGCTGGATGATGAACGAACAACAAAGAATTTTTAACTTTATCGTCCAAGATTTTCTGCATAACAAGATCTGACGGAAAAACCGCAGTATATACTCTATCGATTTTATTTGTAAAATCGCAAACCAATCCCATACTCCTTTGTTTAAAGTTTTCTGTTAAAAATTCTACGACATCACCCATATGGTGCGCCCAACTATCAGTTAATCCAGACTTAATAAAATCCGTTTCTAAATTAGAATAAATTTTTTCTGCTTCCATTTTTAATATTGTCTTGCAACATAAACAACTTCCGTTGCTTTTTTACTACAAACCAGACATTTTCCAGACGCCTTCTCTCTAATTAACTTAGTTCCCCTAACTGTTGCTCCAGCTTCCTTTTCAATAGTTTCCGCACAAGAAGTACCTTCTTTATCAACAGAGCAGAAATTACATCTCACAACATGCCCCGAGTCAATAGATTTCTTCAACTCGCTCAAAGAAGAAGCATCCGAAATCCTATTGTCAAAAACCTTATCAGCCTCAGAAAATAAATTTTTATCATATTCTTTTATAAATTTAGGTAAATTCGCAACAAAATCTTTTTCCTTAATAGATTCCTTCTTGTTTAAATCTCTTCTAAAAACAGTTAATGATTCATTTTCAATATCTTTAAAGCCCAAATCAATTCTTAATGGAACCCCTTTCATTTCCCAATAATTAAATTTCTCTCCCGCGCTTTTTTCACTTAAGTCAATTTCAACAGACGAGAACGAAGAAAGTTTTTCTTTTAACTTATTAGCTTTTTCAATTAATTTATCATCATTTTTTATTGGAACTATTGCTATCTGAACTGGAGCGATTCTCCACGGAAATCTTAATCCCTTATCATCCCCATGAACAATAATTACTGAAGCAAAAATTCTAGAAACTGCAGGACCATAACAAGTTAACCAAGCATATTTCTCTTGCCCATCTTTATCCATAAATTTAACATCGAAAGCCTTCGCAAAATCTTGCTTTAATAAATGTGTAGATGGTTGCTGAACAACTCTCCCATCTGGATTCAAAACATCTGCAGCAAAAGTTCTATGTGCTCCAGGAAACTTATCCCATGCAGGTCTTTCAAAAAATATAAATGGCAATCCGAAAATACCATGTAAAACTTCTTCTGTAGTTTCCATATCTTCATGAACCTGCTTCATCCCAGCCTCTTCACTAGGATGTGCACAATGAGCTTCTATCCAATGAAATTCTCTACTTCTTAAGAAAGGTCTTGTAGCTTTAGTCTCGTATCTAAATACATTTGCTCTTTGATACATTTTATATGGCAAATCTCTATAACTTTTAATCCATAAACCAAACATTTGGTAAATAATAGTTTCAGAAGTGGGCCTAAGAGCTAATCTCTCCTCAAATTTCTCACCTCCACCTTGTGTAACCCAATAAACTTCTGGAGAAAATCCTTTAACATGCTGAGCTTCTTTTACTAAATTAGCTTCGGGTATCAACGTTGGGAAAAAATAAGGTTTATGACTCTTCCTCTGTAGAACTTCTTCAAGATATTTATACATCTTCTCCATAGATAAAACGCTCCAGGGTTGGAAGACTAAACATCCTTTAACGGGAGAACGAATGTCAGCAAGTTCACATTTCTGAACAACTTCACTATACCACTCAGAAAAATTCTCATCTTTCTTTACACTAATACCCTTAAGATCTACTTGCTTAGAAATTTTCTTTTCTACCATAACCAATCAACAATTTGATTATTTAAAAACCTTCTCTTATTTCCATCGACGAAAAAGATACCGATAGTTTAATAAATCAAATAATGGAATAAATAATAACTATGGGCCCATAGTTTAACGGATAGAATGCCAGGTTTCGGCCCTGGAGATAGGGGTTCAATTCCTCTTAGGCTCATTAACTTCAGAAAGGGACGAAACCTAGGTTTCGGTGAGGAAAACGCTCTGAGCAATTTTTAATAATTTTCAACTTTATTGCGAAGTGCATTTTGCGAATACATGGAGATAGGGGTTCAATTCCTCTTAGGCTCATTTTATAGATTGAACAAAGTGAAATCTATAATTATTTCTAAAATAAATTCAAGTCGCTGGAAAACTCTTTTAATAGGGGTCGAGTTGTTTGGCTTTCAATTAACGTTCTAAAGTAAAAAATGAAAGAGCAAACAACGAGCAAATTCCTCTTAGGCTCATAACTAATTTGGTCTAAACTGCGGATTCTGTGAAGCAAAAGGTCTCGGAGGTAAAGGATGATATCCTCCAGCAGGTATTGCTCCTGGCGCATTTCCAGGCATTACGGGAGGCCTTGGTTGATTAGGTGCGATAGGATTACCAGCACTAGCAGGATGATCAGTACCATGTAAAGGAGTATCGTTCCGCCTACTTATAAGATAAAAGATTAATCCAATTAGTAAAGCAATAAAAACAACGCCAATAACAATTAACGCCCACATATTCTTTTCAAAAAATCCGGGAGTTGGATTTGAGGGCTCGGGAGTTTGTTCCGGTTCAGGAGAATAAGGTTCAGATTCTGTAGGATCAGTAGTTAAATATGATACACTGACAAATTTCAAATTCACATCTGCCTTTCCAGAGCTAAGCCCTAGAAGACTAACATTTAGATCATAGGCCCCATCACTGTCTAAATCAAATGCTCTTGATTCGCCAAGATATAAATTTTGGTTATTAAAAGTAGGATCAATCTTAAATGAGATTTTTGAATCAGCACCAAGCAATCCAAAAAAGTAGGTTCTTCCAGCAAAATCAAAAGGAACTTTATCACCCACACTCAAAAGTTTATGCGTACCTGCAGTAAGCTCGGCAAAGGTAAAACTCACAGTATTCCAAGTAGACGTAGTGCTAGTAGAAGATAAAACACAAGCAGATAAACTACTATTCCAACTACGTCCGGAAATACAACTAAAGCAAGTTCCAGTAGAACAAACCCTACTTGGCACAACCAACCCATTAGTTAAATTAGTCATATTCAAACAACCAGGAGTACTAGTGCAAGATTTCATAACGCACTGACTCAGTGTCGTATTCCATACATAATCCGAATCACAAGAAAAACATTGTTGAGTACCGGAGCAATAATTAGAATTGTTCACAGAATTATTGACCCGAGAACTTAGGCATCCAGGTGTTGAACTACAAATCCCCGTAATACATGCCCCTAGAGTATCATTGAAAGTATAAGTTGCGTCTTTACATTGATAACAAAAGAATCCTGCCCCCCTATAAGAACAATTTTTATTAGTCAATAAATTCGCATTTGCTAGTCCACTAATATTTGAACAAAAAGGCCCATCTAAACAATACCCTGAAACCAAAGCATTTGCTTGAGCATATTTATCTAACAGTTCATTAAACGAACCAGTACAAGTTCCAGAAAGACAACTGTAACCATCTACACATTCAAAATTATTCATACATACTGCTCCAACAGTACCTTGTTGCTTTAAGGTACTTGTATTAAAATCGCAATAAAAGTGATAATTGCCCTCTGTAACAGATTCACCATAATTATCACATAAATCACCTTCCGCAGCTAAAGAAAATCCAGCAGAGAATAAAATTAGAAATACCAAAAAGAGATATTTCATCACGCACCAAGCCCTGCTTGCTGCTGTTTATTATCAACACATGTTAAATACGCAGTCGAAGACCAACTAAACCCATTAGTTAAAAAGCAGTTAATACTGATCAAAGCATTAGTAATAAAGTTTACTTGAGACCGAACATCTAAACAAACCATTGTACCAGTAGCATTAACTGCACACAAATTACTCTTACATTGAGAACTAAAACTACAAACCGCACTATTTGCCAATAAAGGTTTAAGCTTATGGTCAATGACTGCATCGCAATACATTTCAGTGTTATTCACTTTCATTTTTAATCCATCAGGAACACATTTTTCTACGCCATTTCTTTTGACAGTACATTTGTTACTTGGGCAACTTATATTGGCAACACATTCAATGCCATTATCAATTAACCCGTCATCTGCACAAGTCTTAGCGACACATACGCCATCTCTCAAAGTAGCATTTGTATTACAAGCAAAACAACTCTTACTACTATCTTCACAGAAACCCAATTGAGAATTATTGAAAGCATTACTAATTGAAAGATTTGAACATATGTACTTACTAACATTAGCAGTGCAATTAACTTTAACAATTTCTTGACAAGTATTATTTGTAGAAAGATTTAATGTATATCCATAGGAGCAATTCCATTGACAAGCACCGGCAACACCAGAAACATAATTCCATTCCATAATAACTGAAGAGCTATTAGTCTTATTTACACCAGCAGTGAAATTAAATCCTTGAGGAGCAAAACCAGTAAGATTAGTACAATCATCAGACACGCAGGTACCATTATAAAAATGACTTCCTTCACTACACTGAACACAAACTTCACCAGTACAACACTCTAATTGAGAATTAATGTTCATACCCCCAAAACTCTTTTTTAAATACAGATATCCATCATTAATGGATGAACTTATTCCCCATATATTTGCAAAATCCCAACCATTAGTTGAAAAAATACTTAAATCCTTCATCTGAACAGTTGTTTTTGGAATTCCCCTTCCATCATTATCATTCAATCCCGAAGTTTCATTATTATAAAAAGATTTATAGACTTCTCCCCCGTCTTTAATTCCTATAAACCCACCAATACTAGAAGAACAACTTACGCTTCCAGCTGAATATGAATTACTAATTGTTCCGGAATTAAGATTACCTACTAATCCCCCACATCCATAATTAGCAGAAATAACTTCCGCTAAAGAATAAGAATTTGAAATCACTCCTCCTGCTTGTTGTCCAACTAAACCCCCAATATTACCAACATATCCATTCACTTTTCCAGTCGTATATGAATTAGAAATTATTCCCGAAGATTGCCCGACTAAACCCCCTACAAGTTGACCACCAGAAATATTTATATTAATCAATCCTACATTAGAAATATTTCCTGCAAAACGACCAAATAAACCAACCCAACTACTACTTAATGGCAAATCTATTTTTAAATTAGAAATAATAAAACTATTTCCATTAAAATTTCCAGTAAATGGACTAGTAATATTTCCTATTGGCTTAAACCCCGCACCACTATTCCAGTTAATAGTGTCTGAACAGTCGATATCATTAGCTAATTCATAGTTTGCCGTTAAATTAGCTGACATGTTTTGTAGCTCAACACAATTATGAACTTTATTATAACCATTATTAACAGACTCTAATCTTGTACAAAACCCGCCAGTAGAGCTACAATTGTCATTACAATTTGCCTTTACACATTTCGTTTGAGTACTATCTGCAACGAAACCATTATTACATGCAAAGCAACTAAAATCTGAAATTCCACAACTTTTTGTTGCATCTAAAACTGAATTATAAGGGGAAGCAACACCACTGTGGTTACAAACTCCATTATTACAATTAAAATTAGGATAATTTAAACTAGGATTAACACCACAACTCTTTGTCTGCTCATTAAATATTAAACCATTTGTACATTTAACTTTAGAACTCCATTTTAAACATATATTGTTAGCATTTTTAACACAAGTTTTGTACCAAACAGTCGTACCTACTGTTTGCCCAGGTGAAAAATAAACAGGTGCATTTAATCCCAACTGATAACATCCATTATCACAAGGATAATTAACCTGCACATTAACAAGATTGCTAACCGGATAATTTACCTTACTAACAGTGGATCTATAGGTATCATTAAATGCAACTAAATATAAACTAACATTAGAAACTATTTTATTTGAAAAATCATTAGCTACTATCGGTAATTGATACGAACCAGTAACATTTGGAGCACGGACTATATTTTCATAAACTTTTGTAGTTGCATTACATGGACAAATTACATTCGAACTTCCATCCGCATAATTATATTCCCAAACAAAATCATAAGATATTTTATTGGGAGTCATATTTTGAATATTAATTAAAGAACCACATCGAGTTCCGAAAGGACAAGAATTAGGAGAATTGATTATACGTGGCATTGGAAAATTTGCATCCTGTACCGAAATACCACTACACCTTGTAAAACATTGACCAACCGTAGTAGATGCAGAAACACCTGCATTTCCAGCACAAACACCATCAGTTTTTGTCCCCTGAACAGGAAGATTGCATGTATTTAAACAAGTAGTAGAAGAACAAGTAGCTACTGCACATGCGTTATTAGGAACACAAGCACCGACTCCGACTCCAGCTCCGCCCCCACAGTATTTACCCCCATAAATAGTAGCACCACAATTAGTAGTACAAGTCAAACCACTACAAGTATTTGCTGCAGTACATAAACCATTATCAACACAAGTACTGCCAGTATTTCCACTCGTTGGACCTGTATAAGAAGTTTCTCCAGTTACATCGATAGAAATCACCTTTAAATTTCTACAATAACTAACAGAAGTAGAAACATAACAAACACTTAAGCTTCCGGAGGAAAGTGCATTAGTGAGTGTATAAGAATTCGACTGGGGAGGAGAACTAGGATTATAGTTATTTATTGAAGAAGTTGTTCCAACTATAAAGGTACCAATTGCAACTCTTCCAGTACCCTGATAACATGCAGAAGAAACGAATCCACTTCTTACCATAGATCCATTACTTGCCCAAGAAATATCTACCGTTTTAACATCCATAGTAAATGCGGTATTTCCATTAGCGGAATCTATAAAATTAAAAACTTGGCACTGCCCCTTAGTTAAGTCTACACTACTTGGAATATTAATAGTTCTAACAACAGCACTAGTAAACATCATAGAAAATACAAATAAAGCTAACGCAACAAATACAAAACCACTTCCTCTCTTAATACTCATGTAGTAATTAGAAAACAGGACTATTTAAATATTTTTATTTTAAAGTAACAACGACAAAAAATCCCTCTTCTAGAATAAAATTATTTTCTTCGAGTAAAAAAATAAATTCCCACAATTGCCAAAATACTAAATATAAAACTAAACTTATCGAAGAAAGGTAACACTGTTGAAACTTCACAGCTGTATTCTTTAACTTTTTCTCCGCAAGTAGGATCTGACGCAGAATAAGTAACTGTCATTTTTCCATCAGGCTCATCGCATTTATCTTCACTTGAAAAAAGAGTCCAAGTACATGATTTAATAGTAGTAGGCAAAGCAAGCCCATCGTTACATTTATTTTCTAAAACCCAAGTAGCTCCACATGTTGACGCAGATTCATCCCAAACACAATTGCAATAGGAAACATTCGCACACAAATTCCCCCCAGATGAATAAGAAACTGAAGGGCGACTACACGCTCCTCCCCATCCAACGTCCGATTCTATTACAATAGAAGAAAGAGCTAATGGAGCATGAATACAACTTTCTTTAGTATAAAGATCTGAACAATCATGAACATTCTTTCCTTTTTTATTCAACCCGCAAGAACCATCAAAGCAAGCCATCCCGGTAGGACAACACCAAATAGTAGAATACGCAGAATTATTACATTGACCAAAAACACTCTTTGCACTATTAAGAATTAGAAAAATATTTTGATTTAAAGCACTTTGCCAATATGATTCGGAAGGACTAGAAACACAGCTATAAGATCCAGCATAGAAAGAAACTTGACTAGAACCATCTATGGAGCAAACAAAACTAAAAGAAAATATTAACAAAATAATAACTAAATATTTACTTATCATACAATCCCTCCTTGATAACTAACAGCCAGAGAAGCAGTGTATCTCCCGGGATTAGCATATCTATGCACAAACTCAACAGAGCCATAATAATTTGTTTCATTCCAATATCCAGAATAAGAAACCCCGTCCCCTGTTGTCCAATTAAAAAATAAACTGTGATCTAACAAATTGCTATTTATACGCGTTCCAGGAGTATGCATATAGGTACAGTTTAATTTTCCATCCTCGCTATAAAACCCATTATCTCTTTCTCCAGAACATCCAGTAGTACAAAGAGTACAATTAACTACATAAGTTTGAGAAGCATTAAAAGTAACATATAAATCATTTGCTGAAATGTATACCTCTCCATTTGTAGGAGTTGTTATAACTGGAACAACGTTTACTCCTGTTTGAAGAATATGAATATTAGCAAACTTAACCGCTTCTTGCTCTCTTTCTGATTCTTTAGCAGTCAGCTCAACTAAATAATTCCCCGCAACAGAATAATTATATTGTATACTTCCAAAACTAGAATTTAAAGAATTTTCGAAGGAAGAATAATTATCAATTGACTTAGTATTTCCATCCTTAAAATTCCAAAGCAAATTCAATAAGTCATCTTCATCGCTAGAAGATTGATTAAACCATATTAATTGACCAACTGAAAAACGCTTCCCATTAACTGGAATAATAGAATCGATAACAGCAAGAGCATTATTAGTAACATTGGTAACATTTAAAGGCCCAGAGATAGCTCTAGTTACCCAATTATCTTTTGTTATACTAAAGGTATAATTACCTAATTCGTTTGCTTTCCATACAGCAAATCCTTTATTTGTTGTTCCAGATAAAACTGCAGTTGCCAAACCAGTTTTATTAATCATATAGTTCACCTCAACATTTCTATTTTCATTTCCGAAAAATAAAATCACGCTGTCTTCTTTATCAATTTTGTTTATTGAAGCACCTTTAAGATCTGTCCAATTCATCGAGGAAGATAAAGAGGGAACATATGTTAACCCCTGCACTCTTAAAAAAGGATATCCATCATTAATCGAGGAATTTATTCCCCAGATATTCGTAAAATTCCATCCAGAAAAGGTAGACTGCGTTTGCATTTGAGTTGTGTTTCTCCCAGTTCCTGCTGCAGAAACAGTTCTATTCGAAGTATTCATATCCCAATAAGAAGAACTAGCAACTGAACTAGAAATTGGCCCGCCCAATAACCCTCCATTAAAATAAATCCCTAATGCTTGCAGATTTATAGATTCGAAAGTTACGTTTATCTTTCCAGTAGAATATGAATTATAAATACTTCCGGGTTGTTGCATTGCAACCAGCCCACCAAAAGGATATAACTCCGAGCTGCTCATAGAGATTGAATTAGTTATAACTGCCCGCGAATATGAATTATTTATTATCCCTCCTGCTTGAACTCCGACCAACCCTCCAACGTATACTAACCCCTCCAAAGTTCCAGTAGAATAAGATCTTTCAATTATTCCCCAAGCTTGATATCCCACCAAACTACCAACTTGACCATAAGAAGTAATATTAACGTTAACCAACCCCACATCCGAAATATTACTACGATTGGTAAAACCGAACAAGCCAGAATAAACTCTTGTAGATCGATTAATATACAAATTAGAAATAGTAAATCCATTTCCTTTAAAATTACCATTAAATACAATCTGACTAGTTTCCCCGCCTATCGGCATAAATCCTGCACCGCTATGCCACAGAACAGAACTTGGATTAGAAGTATTGATACAGTTGATATCATTAGCTAATTCATAGTTCGCAGTTAAATTAGCCGACATATTTTGTAATTCAGTACAATTATGAATCTCATAATAATTATCTCCATCTACATCTGATAAAGTAACAGGAGCACCGCAAGTTTTAGTTCCAGAAATAGAAACACCGCAATTTGTAGTACAAGTAGAACCAACACAAGTACCTGCTGCAGTACATGCACCATTATCAACACATGCTGGAGAAACATAATTTGCAGAACAACTAGCAGTGCTATCTGTTGATGTACAATTCCAGGTCCATCCATCTAAATGTACCGCACCATTAACTGAATGAAATAATTCAGACACAGCACTATTTGTTCCAACAGAACATAAACCAGTATTTGGCGCTACAGAATAACTTCCACCATTAGGAGGAGTACTGCAAGCACCATAAGAACAAGTATGACAAGAACCAATAGTGCCACAATTATTTGTTGGAGGATCCGCACAAGTACATGCACGACAATTAGGATAAGTGCCACAAGGAGGAGTAATCGGATATTTCTCTGCACAAGTCGGTACAACAGCACCAAAACCATTAACCGTTAACGTAAACGGAAACCCAATTGAGGAGTCAGAACGCCAGGCATTATTATAATATCGATACGCACTAGTACTGAGACACACATAACCAACATTTAAAGAGGAAATAGTACCTAAGTCTAACGTCCCAGAAAAATCACCCGTATAATACCCCTTAGTTGAATCACCAATCCTCCCCCAAGTACTATTATACAAAGCAACGTAAAATCCTGAGTGATATAGTGGTCCTGAGGTAGAATCCGATTGATTAACAAAAGTATATAAGTAAAAAGAATTTACAGCCATTCCAATATCAAAACACTGAGAACCAGCATTACCCACAATATAATTAAAATTAGCAGCAGAACTAATTAGTTGGTTAGTGGTGGTCGCATTAACCTCCCCCACTAAAAAAATTCCAACAACTAAAATAACTAAAAATAAAATTACCCTCTGTTTTATCATAGAACTATATAACCACGCAGGTTTTAAATCTTTTTATTTATATCTCGAAGTATAAGAATCTACAAGTTCTATAAATGAAGAAGGAGTAATACGTGCTATAAGCCCATTTATTGGTTTTCCCGACCTAAACTCAAATGAGGCAATAGCACTCTGACTTTCATATCCGACAATAATTATCTGCGGATAATCTATGTTGTAATTAACATAACGATAATAAATTGACTTTGTAGGCTCCTTATCCTTATATCTATCGTCAGCATAAATCATGGCAATCCCATTTGCTTTTGCCCATGCCTTAAATTCTGGTTTACTAAATACTCCTGCTTCCGCCTTTTGGCAATAACCGCAATTAACTAAATTTCCAATATTAATGATGTAAAACTTTTTATTTGCAGTAGCCATCGCACTAGCTGCAGCCAAATCTGTACTCCATTCACCCGCAATAGTATTTGATACCTGAGTTACAATTACTGGAGCAACAGGGGGAGGAGTTATTGGGGGGGTTAGAGTAGCTGGCGGCGGAGTTACTGGAGGTGTTATGACAACCGGAGGAGTTACAACAACCGTCGGAGCAACTACATTAAAACTAGAAACAGCCGAAGAACCAGTATTATTAAAAGTATCAGTACATTTAACAAACACAGAATAACTTCCAACAGCCAAATTAGTTAAATCGAAGAAGTTAGTTGAAATATTAACTAGATTTGTTAAATTCTTCTGTAGTACATTATTAGAAAATAAAGAACAGACAAGAAGATTATTTTCATCAGAGACATTAAACTTAATACTTCTTGAAGTACTATTTGAACTTTCGATATTAAACAAATAAACCGAAGGAGCATTTGCTTCAGGAATTACAACTTCAACGGGAGGAACAAACGTTTCCACATAAACAGTATACTTTTGAGTACTTTCATCGGAAGCCGTAATCATGTAAACCCTAGGAGAAGTAAAATTTTTCACCAAATCAACCGAAGGAGAAATAGATGCATTTATAGAAATAGTTATTTTAGGAGTTAGAGATTCTTTTGAACTACCTTCTGGGAGAATAACAGTAATACTATGTCTTAATTCATCAATAACTCCTGCAGAATCACCAAACTCTTCAAAACTAAAATTTAGGATCTTCTTTTGAGGTTTACTAGAAAATACAGTCAGAATCTCAGAAGATTTATTTGTGCTCGCATTTATAGTATTATTTGCTGTTTCATTTACTAAAACAACATTTAGATTTTCATCTAAATAATATCCTGGCGCAGGTTCAACTGTAGATTCTTCAGTTACACACGGTGAAATAGAATTAACATAAATTTTAACACATTCCTCTTCCTCACCATCACTCTGAACAATCGGAGTAATCTCGATTTTTTCTAAACTGTCTTCTGTAAATGCTATATTATAACTATAAAACGAACCTGGAGCTAAACCATAATTAGAAGTATACTCAACTGTATCATTTGAAGAATATAAAACAAAGTCCAGCCTATTAAAAACAACATTTTCTCCGGAACGACTTATGTATAATTTAACTAACTTATTTTTGCTATCAAAGCAGCTAAATCTAGATTCACTCGCTACATCCAAACCCAATTTGTCACATCCTCCAGAAGTAACGACAGGAACAAAGTCTTCCTCAGAAGAAATATTTTGAGGATTATTTTCTGAGGGGATATCAGAAGAATTTAACCAAAAAAATGCACCAAGGATTATTAAAAGAAGAACAACTATTCCTCCAATCAAAAACAGTTTTGAGTTATCACCTTCTCTTTCCATAACAAACTCATAGAATATAACTATATAAATTTATTCTCAAAAAATCTTACCCCAAGTTAATTGTCTTCTCTACATCTAAACAAGTAACTGGCTTGTTTACTTTCTTTCCCTTAA
>JBAXEZ010000001.1:0-45283 GCA_037140195.1 archaeon | reverse complement strand
AAAATTAATTCAATATGAACAACAAGAATATATGAATGCATATAACGATCTTAAAAAATCAAATCCTATAGTGGTTCATCATCTCATGAATGCCATTAGAGGATTTTATTTATGTGCCTCGCCACTCGCAGGTTTACTTATTTAGTCAATTAGAGTGGAGGAATTGGTAAAGAATAACTGCTTTGGGGACAATTTCTTTTTGGAACTTTATCCCAATTTAAGTTTCCCTCTTCATCCGTTATTGAATACAAACCTATTGCAGTGCTTATTATTTTTTCTTTTCTAGGATCTAACATTCTACTGTAACCTACGTGAATTGTGCGATCTTGTAAATCTGAAGTAGCTAAATATTCTTGACTGTGTGTTCTCATTTTTGCAGTGATTACTTCTTCTCTTGAACAAAAATAATCTGTAAAAACATCAGCTACTGTTTTATTCTGACCAAGATTTTGCTTTAAGTACATTATTCCATATGCCATTGCAGTAGAATCTGAAATAAATGAATTGTGGAGTACACTATTTACTTGTACAAATCTTTCAGGAACCAAGAATTTACTTATTATTTTTGCATCACCGGACTCATATTCTTTTACATTCATCTGGTCTGAATTTAAATAGCAAGCTCGTGCCCAAGAAGAAACTAAACGTTTGTCCATTAGATGAGAGTTTCTTGCGAAGTCGAGTAATTTTTTCATGTACATACCAGTATCTTTTTCGATAGCCAATTCAGAAGATCCCAGTTTTCCTCTTGCTTGTTCTAAAAGAGGTACAATTGATTCTGAATTGAAACGCCAGTCAAAAGAATTCGGATTCAGCTCGGAATCCAAACTAAAATTGGAATAGTCTACTCTTCTCATAATATCTTGCAAGGTAGGTTTTACTTCTCGATCGTTTGTTGCAATACCATAAATTGCTAGAGCAGTTATTCCCGAAGCTGCGATTGCTGGAAGAACATACTTTACACCAGTAATAATATTCTCTCTTAATTTTCCCCAGGGATTGTCATGTATCTTTTGCCAAGATTCCATCGCTTCTTCAGCACTGTAGAAAGTATTTTTTGAATTCATTAATAATGCTCTGCTGAAAAAAGATCTATATCTAGCTGGAAGTTTTCCTACTGCAGACTTTACATTAGCTGCGTGCATTTGCGGAGTAATACATTCTTCTTCACCAAATTGTTTTCCAGATTGGAGTTTTACTTTTATCTTTTTATTTCCAACAGTTATTTCTTTTCCATTTTCATCTTGAACAATTTTATATTTGAAAGCATCTTCGCCAGTTAGCGCATAATATAAAGTAGTTGCTGCTGAATAGATATCAGTTCTTTTTGTTGCACGTGTTGGTCTTCCAGTTAAAACTGCATTAAGTAAACCCGGATATGTGTGCTGTGTTCCGCCCCTTGTTGGCATAACCAAATCTTCAATTGTAGAAATCTTTGCGGCAGTTTGCCAATCGCCAAGCATTCCTCTTCCGTCTCTTTGCATATAAAAATTGGATGGTTTGATATCTCTATGTAAAATTCCTTTCTCATGTGCATATGCGCTAGCATCGAGTAATTGTGTTCCAATTCTATTTAATACTTTAGGATCTTTTATTGCTCCGGCAGTTTTTACTAGTGTTTCTAAATCCGTTGCTTGAATATCATCTTCAACATTTACAGTTCTACCGTCATCTAACTGAAAGCTATCTAAAATTCTTATGATGTTTGGATGAACTAATTCATTCGCAATATTAACTTCTCTTAAGTCTAAATTTCCTTTGCTTTTATTAATCATAGTGCAGACTGAATTTTCATTGACTTCTTTTGTAGGAATTTTCATAATTGCAGTTTTAGAAACATTTCCCTTTCCAACTTTAACTCTGAATGCTTTTCTTGTTTGTCCTTCTCCGACTTCTTCAACTATGCTATATCCTCTACAACTTATTTCTTGCAGATCGGCAGTGCTAAGATTGCTTACTTGATTTCTTTGTTCGGTTTGAGTTATCATTTTAAAAATTAGGAAGAATATTTTTAGTATTCTGTTTTTTTAGTTGATAAAATTCTGGAAGAAGTTCTGGAGCGTAATCTCTGCAAGCAAGATACATTCCTTGAAGTTGGCAGTATCCCGTATATCTTTTATCAGCCTCTGTTTTTAAGCAAGTAGAGAAAAAATCTTTGTCTAATTTTCCGAACTTTCCCAAGTGTTCTTTTGTTCGGCGGTATATCTTTTTAGTAGTTCTTCCAAACTCGGTATACCCAGTAAGACATGCGCCTACAAATGCTAATCCACAAAAACCGATTGCAGGAATAATCCCAGAATAGTTATCACGAGAAATATTATTTAAAACTTCATTAGCAAATGCCCCGTATCCTCCCAAAAGCAAAGACTCTCCCAAAATACTAAACCTATTTCCAATCAGCCTTGTTTCAAGGTCTAAAAGTTTTTCTTTGAGGGTCATTTTAATTTTTTCCTCCGTTTTCTTTTCCGTATCTTTTTTCTAGGACATTACAAACTCTTGCTCTATTGTATCTTTGGAGCATACAAAGAGAGCTATTGAACATCGTTGCCCCAGCAGAAAATGCTGCAGTGTAATGGTCTCCTATTTCTAAATAAACCATAGAAAATAATGCAAATACATTCGCTGCAACTGCATGTACCTTCTCGTTAAACCGTGTTTCAAGCTCGAATTTTCTAAATGCATTATCATTCAATGACTTACCGATAAAATAATTGGAAGTATAATAGTCTCGCCCAGCTTCTCTTTTTTTTCTTCCTATTGTACCCATTACTGTACCCATTACTAATTTTTGCACATATTTAACACCGAGTAATTCGTAAAATTTTCCGTTTTTCCATTTCTCGAATGATTTTGGTTCAAAATAAGCGTCGGCAATTCTTTTGCCAAGAGATTTCTCTGAAACAGTAGGAGTATCTTTTGATTCAAGAATAGTTTCCAATTCTTCATTCATTTTATTCAGCTCCTGGTAAAACTTCAATATTTATTTGAATAATTGTTCCTGGCTTAAGATGTTGTTCTAGAATTCTAGGTATAACTATAATTGATTGGCTTCCGTGCTTTGCAATTTTCTTTGTTATTACGAATTTTTTATTTTCCATCATTTGTCCCCTCTCCTTTTAATGCGTTTGATCTTTGTTTAGCAATGTCTAGATATTTATTGCTTAATTTTAAAAGTCCAGATTCTAATTTACCAGTAGTGTCGCTGTTAGATAGACAACTTTCAACTTCGTGAAAGGCAGTTTTTACATCCTCATATGGTAATTCTGGTTGTTTTTGTTCAATTGTTGATTCAACCAAATTATTATACAACTGCTGACCAAATGAAACTAATGGTCTTATTTTGTTCTTTATTAGTAAACCAATTAATGGATTTAAGTCAGAAGTGTTAATATTGAAATAAGCTATTTGATTTGTTTCACTTTCCATCCCGCCATAAACATGATAATCATTTTTCCCAAGATAACCCAAGGTAAAAAATAAATTATTACCGTTACTAAATTTGTGATGCACCCCCATAAAGTCTTTATCACTAGTCCCATCTGCGCCATCATCGCAAATGTAAACTTTTGTAGTGCCATCGTCAATTTCGAATCCAACCATTCTTCTCAAGATATTTGTTCTTGGATTGGAGCTAGTGCTTGCATTTGCCAAGATACTATATCCTTCTTTTATAGGTATTTCTTTTTGTGCAAATTTAGACACTATTCCAATTTCATTAGTATTAACTGAACAAGTATATTTTTCCATAAATGATTTATTTAATTCCAATGGACTAGCTGAAGAGGAAACTGCGTTTAATCCTGCCAATGCGATGGAAAGTAATGTTTTTTTCATTTTGTTATCATTTTATAGTAATTATTTATACATATCTTATGTATAAATTAGTATTTAAACCTTACGTTTTTGTTGTTATTTTAAAATGACACTATTTCAGAAAGATTTACGACAAGAGGAATTAGAAAATAAAAATAGATAACATCTAGTAAATCAAGAGAGAAGAATTACTCGCAATCAATAGCTACCATTAATCCACGAACTGCTTCTTTGAACACTTTAGGATCATTAGAAACAAAAGCCTGGTCGATTTCAGTAAAACGGCCAGAATAATATACTTTAACCGGATATGTTGCAGGTTTATCTGAATAGCATTTTTGCATTCTTTTTACTAAAGAGTATACTTTGTCTTTGTCTTCTGGTTTGATTTCGAATTCTGGAACGTCCCCTGAGAATTGACCTCCGAATGGAGCTCTTCCAACTATTTGTGTGAATACTTCATGTTTGCCTAATCTGTCGTCCAAGGTGGATGCCATAAAAAAATGTGTTAAAAATAGAATATAAAGCTTGTGGCAGTTTTATAGCACATAGAGGTAGTGAAAATAGAGAGTATTCATTGACTTCAAAAAGCTTATTAAACGCCCAATTCTTTAGCAAGTTATGGAAGAAGATAAGATTATTCTTGAAGAAGAATCTCAAAGTGGACAAACTGGAGAAGTCCAAGAGGAACAAATCCACAAGAGAGAGTCAGTGATTACGCACGAAACAGCCGGAGAGCTAGATAATGTCTTTGAAGAAAAAGAAAAAGAAAATGAAGAAAAAGTCGAAGCGGCACTTTTTATTGCTGGAAGATTCTTAAATTTACAAGAGCTAATTATGTTGACCGATGTTAATCCAATTATGCTCAAAGAAATTTTGAACAAACTGGAAAGAAAATATGCTAAGAGTGCGATTGTTTTGGTTAATAGAAATAATTCTTGGAAGATGGACGTTGCGGAAAAATATACCTATATGGTTAATAAATTAGCAACAGGAAATACTGAGTTTACTAAGTCTGAACAGGAAACTTTAGCAGTAATTGCATATAAGCAACCAATAAAACAATCAGTCGTTATCAAAATTAGAGGAAACAAAGCCTATGACCATATTGCAAAGTTTATTGAGTTAGGGTTATTGCAGTCTAAAAAAGCAGGACATACAAATGATTTGACTTTATCCGAAGAGTTTTACGAATATTTTAGTGTACAGAAACGAAATCTTTTGAAGAGCGAGGGAAAAGAGAACGATAGTGAAGAAGAAATTTTAGAGGTTGGAGAATAAAAATGATTGTCACAATAATAACCTATACTTCTATTTATCTGGGTATTGTTGCTACAACATTCTACATTCTTTCTTTTTTGATTAATAAGGATAATAAAAAGCCATTATTCACAGACAAAGAACTACCGTTTTTAACAATAATTATTCCAGCTTATAATGAGGAGAAATCTATTAAACGAACTATTGAAACGGCACTCGCCTCGGACTATCCGAAAAATAAATTTGAAATAATAGTTGTTGATGATGGAAGTAAAGATAACACTTTGAAAATTGCGAGAAGCATGCAGAATAAATTTGTGAAAGTTTTCACGAAAGTCAATGGTGGAAAAGCTAGTGCATTGAACTTGGCTATTTCTAAGGCTAGAGGGGAAGTGATTATTACAATGGATGCAGACACGTTTATAGAAAAAAATAGTGCAATTGAAATGATTAGATATTTTAAAGATCGAGAGGTCATGTCTGTAACACCATCTATTATTTTACATGAACCAAAAGGAATCCTACAGCGAGTTCAACAGATGGAATATGTTTTAGGAATTTTCTTAAGAAAAGTTTTCGCTTCTTTAAATTCTATCCACGTAACTCCTGGCGCGTTTTCAGCCTACAGAAAATCTTTCTTTGACAAATATGGAGGGTATATTGGAATGGAATCCGGGAATTTAACGGAGGACTTGGAGATGGCTTTGAGAATACAATCACACGGATATAAAATTGAAAATTCGGTAAACTCAGCAGTTTATACTGTCGCACCGAATAAATTTAAGGCATTAACAGTACAAAGAAGAAGATGGTATATGGGCTTGCTTAAGAATATGTGGACCTATAAACGACTATTTGGTCCAAAATATGGCGATCTAGGAATGGTTCTTCTTCCTTTAGCATGGATAAGTATTTTCTTCTCAGTATTCGCATTATTCTATTTAGGATACTCGATAGTCGCCCAAGGATTACAAGAATTTGCTTTACTAAATAGTGTAAACTTTGATTTGTCTTACCGATATGGGTTATTGTTCAATCCAGCAATGTGGCAAGAGGTTACTTCTAGAAATTTGTTTGTTATATTTTCAAGACCCCAAATTATTTTCTTAGTTTTCTTTGTATTCCTGACTGCATTTTATTTAATTTATGCGTCTAAAAAGATTGGTAGAATCAAAGGAGCCTGGTTATCGTTACCCTTGTTTTATATATTCTTTGCAGTATTCTTTGCGTTCTGGTGGGCAGTTTCAATTGTTTATTCAATATTTAATATCAAGGGAAAATGGAGGTAAGTTTTTAAACAGTTGAGGATTAAAATTAATATGACAACAAGAAAATTCCAGAGCCCCTATTTGTATCTTGCATCATTTGTAATTGGGACGTTGATATTTATTAGTGGATTTCTGATTACTAATCAAATTATCTATCGTCAAGAAGCGGCAGTTTTAGAGAAAAATTTAAATGATTTCTATTTGTTATTTGAACTAGGAATAGAGAGCGATTTATTTTCAAAAGATGTTTGTTCAATTAACTTTACTGAAAAAGCAGAGCAAAGTTTTTATTATCATAGAAAATTAATTACGGATTTAGAGGAAACGCTTGGAAAGGAAGATAAAAGGGTTTTATTGCAGAAAAAAATATATAACATTGCTCAAGCACAGCACTATTTGCTGAAGAGTGCTCAAAACCAAAAATGTGGAAAAGATTATACTTTGGTTCTTTTCTTTTATTCCAATGAAGGAGAAAATTTAAAGTCTTCAGAAAAAATAGGTAGTATGCTTGATTCGATTGTTTATAATAATCCAAATATAATTGTATATGCGTTTGATACTTCTACCCAAAATGAATTTGTTAACAAACTAATGGACAAATATTCTGTTTTGACTATTCCTTCAATTGTAGTGAACGGAAGGACACACTCTAATTTGACTAATGTAAATGATATTAACTTTTTGCTTAAATAAATAGTATTTCACTACATAAATCCTTAAAAGAACTTACTTTTTTCACCGAAAAAAGTTTCCTCCGAAATCAAAAAAGAATTCTTGTCGAGCTACGCTCGTTTATTTAACCTAGATTTTATTTAGGTCTTTTTAAGAAGTATATTTTATTACATAAATCCTTAAAAAGACACTAATAGATTAGTTTTTATGGCAAAATGCTTTGTTTGTGGAAAACCTGAGGAAGAGGTCGCATTATTTGATGGAGTAAGTAGTGCAGGCGTTAGAAAAATCTGTTATAAATGTTCTGAAAGAGAAAATATTACTT
Organism: archaeon; assembly: GCA_037140195.1. Lineage (GTDB taxonomy): Archaea > Nanobdellota > Nanobdellia > Pacearchaeales > GW2011-AR1 > CABMGO01. Next base: position 37,945 of record JBAXEZ010000001.1, on the reverse strand, counting down.
TGATAAAAAAACCTACAAGAGAGCAGCTTGAACAGGCAGAAAAAAGAAGAAGTGTTAGAGAAGTTATGGAAAATATGTCTTCTCCACAGAAAAAATTTATGATGAAAGATCAACTTATTGCTCATAAAAGCTTGGCAAAGTTGAAATTTCCGGGAATGAAACAAGAACATGGCGATTTAGTTCAAAATTACGATTGGGTTTTAAAACAGGCTAGAAGACACATGAAGATGACTATTCCTCAGCTTGCTCATTTAGCAGGTATAGACCAGGCACAATACGAAGCTTTGGAAGCAGGCCAACTATTCCCCGGATTCCAATCTATTGCATCTGCCGCTCAGAAAATCTTAGAAGTTAAAATATTGAAAGCTAATGCACCCATAGTTGCTCCTTCTCCTAAAATGGCAAAAGAAACTGAAGTAAAGAATACTATTGAGCAGGGAATTTTAGAGTCAGTTAAAAATAAAATGAAAAAACATTTCTTCCTTGTTAAAAAAGCTAAAGATGAAGGAGTAGATTATTATAATGGAGATGTGCAAACTCAGCACGATAAAATTGACGTTGATGAAATAGTTAGGCAGAAAAATGAAGAAAAAAAGAAAAGATATGAACAACTTGCAACTGAAATTGAATCAGACAAATTTGATTTTTCTAGAAGAGAAAATTTAGATAATATTACTTTAAGCGATTTAGCTGATTTAAAGAAGTTAAAGAAAGAAAAAGAATATCTTGAGAGGGATGATGGCGAACTTAGATAGTGAGAGACAAGAGTTAGTTAATCTATGGGAAAAAGTTGGCAAGAAGTATACTGATCAATACAAAAAAGGAGTTCTATATTTTTATTATCATAACAACATGGTAACTCAAGGTTTTTATCGCGATACAGACTCACTTGCTGAAAGTCACCCCGAAGTTAGAGATCATGAGAATAGTGGATTGATTGTTGAGTTAGAAAGCGGAAACGCAAGTTTTTTTGTTGAAGACGATGAATTTACTCTTACTGAACGAGAAAAGAATTTGATGAGATTTTAATACCTATTCTAAAAAATTAAATTACCACATACGATAATCCGTTACATCTTCTTTTTTACCACAAGCGCAGCTTAAATGAATTACAGTGCCTAAAGTAGTTGGAGTAAATGAATAGGTGTAAGTTCCTCCACTTGCACCAGTAACTGGAGTTTCTTTTCTAGTGTACGCACATTCGTGTTTGAAGAATTTCTCACATTCTCTAGGATCTGCATCTGCAGATTTAGTTATCTCAATAGAAGGATTGTCTTTTATATCTTGACAGAGTTTTTCTAAGGGATCCATGTAAGACGTAATTATAATCTATTTATAATCTTTATTGTAGAGTATTTAATCTCCAACAACTAATGTTTCTAATTCTGCTAAATGGGCAGCACCGTGCGCAAAAGTGAGTGCCTGATGATAAACTAGGCATTCTTCATATTTATCATGTTTTTCGCAGGAAACTGACTTATCAAATCTACAAAAGTCATGTGTTCCTTCTTTGTGTGCTAACGGACATCTATATTCTGCCATTTTTAATGTTTTATCCAATAAACTTCTTTAATTAGATAAAACAAATAGACCAAAGAGGTTTTTAAATCTTACTAAAGTTGTGTCTTTATTTAGTGGTAACAACTAGAAAGATTTAAAAACCTAAAGGGCAATGAACAATAATGACATTAGATGATTTAGTAAGAGAATCTTTGGAAGGAATACGGATTGAAGAAAAAGCAACCGGAGAATTAGTTCTGACTAGTGAAAAATTAGATGCAATATATAAAGCCTATACGCCTTCTGGCGCTTCATTTTTTAGAGAAGTGAGGAATCTTCTTGCAAGCAAGCCCCCAGAAGAAAAGATTAAACATTTAGTTGCAAAAAATTTATGCCAATATCTTACCCATAAACATTCTGCTAGTGACTCAGAGAAAGAAAAAGAGCAGTTAAGTAGATTAAAAATTGCTTTCGAAGATTACCATGATATAAAAATTAATGGTGTGATAGTTAACTACGACAATGTTCATAGGCCAAATTTTCTAAGTAGACATGCTGGTTTGATTGCGGGATTAGGATTATGTCTTGCAAAGGATGTTGTTCCTGGTATGGAACATTTCCCCACATATGCTATCTTTGCTACGATGCTTGGAACAGATATTTATTTTAGAAATAAATCTAAAGGACAGAAAGTAGATTTCCCCACACCTACAATTGAAGAAATTAAAAGAGATATAAATCGACTCTCTGCACAATACCGAGTAGCAAAGCAGAATGTAGAAGAAGATGAATCGAAAGAGATAACCAGTGACCAATTAGAAGAACTGTTAGCAGACCTCCCCAAAGAGATTGTACAGCAAGTTAAAGAAACAATGAGACAAATGGGAGATAAAAAATTTGAGATACGAGTGAAGAAATCTAAGCCAGAAGAATACTGCCCAGAGAAAGTTGAACAAATGAAAGAAGAGGTAGACAGATATGCACAAAAATATTGCCCGACCTGTGACTTAGAGAAGATTGTGATAGAGGTAACTAAAATGCCTGCAGGTAGCGCCGGAGGTATTTCTCCGTTTAGAAAGAATGTTATTAAGGTTTCAAGAGATCACCTGGAAGGAGAAATTAGAGATTTTTATAGAATTTATGCTCATGAGTTAGCACATAGGGACGGAGTTTCAGTCGAAGGTATGGCAGATTACCAAGCAATGCAAATAATTTCAGATATGCAAGCAGATTTTCCAAAACACGGACATGAGTTCGAGTTAAAAGATACTTTGCTAACTGCAGCAGCACACACATATGTTCTTGAAAGAAAAAAAGAACTTAGAAAAAGAAAATCTGTAGGATCTCATTTGCATGACGTCCTAAGTTATAATGTTCAAAATATAGCTAGCTGCTTTTTGAGAAGAAAAAAAGTTTCTTCACTTTCCGTAGGAGTTAATCAAGAACTTTATGACGAACTTATTAAACTTGGAACCCCTCAAGATGTTGCGGACAAAGTTTTTGAATGCTACGACAATTTAAGTTTGAGAAATCAGATGTTCTTTGGAGCACAAAATCTTCTTAAAAAGGATGGATTTATGGGCAGGTATACAAAAGATTTATACAGGGTAATGAAACATAAAGGAAAGATTTAATTTTTAGCCCAAATATCTTAAAATTCCGGGCCTCGGTTCATAGATCATCCCTTCTTCTAAAAGGTGCTTAATTTCAGCGTTAATGACTTCTGGAGAGGTGTCCGTGTCTAGGATAAGCTGTTCTTTGTCAATTCCGCCAGAGGCATCGCCCTTCTTTATTTTTTCCAAGATTATTTCTCTAAGTGAAGCGTTTGTTGGAAGAGGGGCATCTTTCTTTGCACTTTGGATTTCTAATTTTCTAACTAAAAGCCATTTCGGGTCAACTCGTTTTGCGACTTCAGGAGTAATATAAAGTTCACTGTTATACTCTCTAATTAAACCAATGATTTGAAGTGTATCGCCTGAAGAAATGGATTTTAACGATTCTACGTCATCGCCAAATGCTTTAAGTTTAATCTGGCCGGAAGCATCATCAACGGTTATGGAGGCGTATTTTTTCTCGCCCTCATTTATAAATTTGTCAACTACATTTGCGATTAAATTTACTCTAAGTAACTTTTTGTCGCCTAGTTCCAAGAATAAAAGTTTGCCTTCGTTGGTGACTGGTTTAGATTTTAGAATATCCCCGATTCGCAACTTGTAAGCGACGTTCCTCTTTCTTTGTTCGTTGTCCAAGATTTCTGGCATAAACTTGAAAAAGGAAGGGGTTTTATAAAGATTTATATTCTGGGAAAGCAGGATTTAGAGATTAACGATATTGTTAAATATACTCTTTCTTTAGATAATTTATGATTAGTAAGAAAGTTTCCCCATATAATTGGCAAGGTTTGGTTGAATTTGTTAAAAAAGAACATGCGAATGAAAATTCAGGACATGGATTTGTCCACATAGAAAGAACAATTGAGAATGCGAATAATCTTGCCAAGAGATATAAAAATATTGACTTTGATATTTTAACTGCTTCTTGCTTATTACATGACATTGCTTTTCCATCTAAAGGACACAAAGACCACCATATTAATGGAGAAAAAATAGCACGTAAAATTTTACCGAAGTATAGTTTTCCAAAGGAAAAAATTGAAGTTATTTGTTCATGTGTTTTGAACCACGTAAGCGCAGCGTATTCGGTAAATAACGTTTTGGAAAAACTACCTATTGAGGCAAGAATATTAATTGATGCAGATAATTTAGATGCTTTAGGTAGCGTAGGCATTATTCGAGCAATACATTTTTGTGTTGCTAATAAAATTCCTTATTACGTCAATGGGAAAAAAGACGGATTTAACGATAGTGTTTATGGAACTATCCAAAAAATAATCACATGGGACAAATATTTGTTAACAAAAGAAGCAAAAATAATCGCCAAAAAAAGAATAAAAGTGATGGAAGACTTTTTGAAACAGTTAGATATCGAATTTGAATAAAATTTAATTTTTCTTTCTTCTAGCTTTATGCTTTTCGCTGTTTTCTACAATATTAATTTGCTTTGTTAATTCTCCTTCTCTAAGTTCAAATCTTTTAGATTTCTGAACTGCATTGTACAATTCTCTAATTTTAAATTCCAAAGTAGGATCATATTGTCTAAGTTCAAAGAGAGTTTTTCTGAATGAATCATCTAGATTTGTTCGTACGTCTGCGGGTTCATGCAAAGAATCTGCAAGAAGTTCGGTTAATGTTAACGTCAAAGATTTTATGCTATCAATGGCCTCATGCTTTGAAAGATCTTTTTTAGCAGTTAACTCTCTATATGATTCTAATGCATTTTTTAAGTTGCCTAAAAGTTTTCCCTGCATTTGCTGTTGCACTGAATTATATCCGTTCATGTAGGCATTTCTTTCTTGAGGAGACTCTGCGCCCGAAGGATTTGCAGGCAATCTTCGTAAACAATCCTCCCTTCCCCGATAATAAAAAGATTCGTCTTCCATTTACATGATCTCCTTTAGTAGTCCACCAGATTTTATTCCATCAGAAATCTTTGGAAGAACATAAGCTTCTAGCCCTTCTGGATGCGGTAATCTTGCACTCGCGTCTATCCCGCCAAGTGAATAGATACTCCCCAGCAAATCAATTGGATAAACTGGGCGCTCTTTGACCTCTTCACCTTTTGCATCACTTGAACCAACAATTTGCCCTCCCTTGAAACCTCCTCCCGCAACTAGGACACTAAACACATTTCCGTAATGATTTCTCCCACCATTCCAAGGAGGTTGCCAATCAACTTTGGGTGTTCTTCCAAATTCTCCAGAGCACCAAACAATTGTAGAATTGAGTAAACCTCTATCGCTTAAATCCTGTAAAAGAGTTGCGAGCCCCTGATCCAACTGAGGGGCCTGTCGTTTCATCGTCGCGAAATGATTACTGTGAGTATCCCACCCACCAGGATAATTTATAACAACATACGGAACTCCCGCTTCAACTAGTCTTCTTGCAGCCAAACAATCTTGCCCGAATGTAAATCTCCCATATTTATCTCTCAAAGCACTTTTTTCATTTGATAAATCAAAAACCTCTTTTCCTTTTCCCAAAATTAATTCATATGCTTTTTCTTTCGAATCATTTGCTAAAATTATCTCAGGAGTATCCTCATCTAATTTTCCAAATACATTTAAGTCTTCCAATAATTTTCTTCTTGATTTTTGTCTTTCATCTGAAATACCTCTAGAGGTAACTCCTTCAACTTCAAATCTTATTGCGTTTGGATCTCCGCCTGTTGCGAAGGGTTTAGCTTTTGATCCTAAAAATCCTTCTTCGGAAAATCTTCCCTGTGGCTGAGTTAAAACAATATATGGTGGAATTAATCCCTTGTAATGTTGACTTTTGAAATGAGAAAATACTGCTCCTATCGAGGGATATGCTAAACGCTCACCTGGAACGTGTCCTGTTTGCATCATGTATGCGGCAGTTTCATGCCCGTTGTTTCGGTGAGTCATGCTTCTAATTAAAGAAAACTTATCCATAACAGTTGCAAGATTTGGAAATAAAGTACCTAGTTGAATACCCGAAATATTTGTTGGAATTGCTTTGTTGAATTCTCCAGTGTAATCATAACCTGCGTCTGGTTTTGGATCCCAAGTATCAGTATGTGACATTCCGCCCCAAAGAAAAACTTGAATAACTGATTTGGCTTTTGCTTCTTTTTTTTCAAGAGTAACTTCTCCTTTAGAAACACTCGCTCCTGCGACAGCAAGCATTCCTGCTTGAAGAAAATTCCTTCGTGAAAGTCCCTTTTTCATGTATTTCTTATGTGTAAGAAGTATATAAATTTTAGTAACTACTTTTCAAGAAACTTAAATGACAAGTCATTGTATTCTTGAGTACCATAGACGCAAACTCCTTCTTTATGCCATAAAACAAATTCTGCTATTCCGACATCTAAAGCCATTTTGCTACACATAGTACAATATGGATTTCCAGACTGTTTTTGTTTTCCACCCTCACCTAGTCTAACAAAATATAAACGTGATCCGGAAATCTTATCGGGATTTCTTTTTAATGCATCCATTATTGCTCGTTGTTCAGCATGTACACAGCAAGTTTTGTCCGTTACTTTTTTATGATAACTATCTTTGTTGCAAGAACATCTTCTTTGAGTTTCCAAATTTGCGGGAGGACTATTAAATCCTACTCCCGTAATCTCTTCGTTCGATACAATTAAAGAACCGCAATGAGAACGATCACAGGTAGAATTTGATGCAACAAGAGCCGTTTGCTGAATAAATTCCATTGCAACTTTTTCTTCTATTCCAGATAAATATTTCATAAAAATTATTATATTTTTTTGTTTAAATAGATTTAGATATAAAAGTATATTCTTTAGAGAATAAATGTTTAAATAGTTAAAAGATTAGGAGTTTTTATGTTTGGATTAAAGGGAACAGAACAGGAAAAAGATTTTAGAGAAGTTTGTAAGGGTTTTAGAAGTTTTTTCTCTCCATTTGATGTTGATTATGCTTTAAGCCAAGCTAGAGAACTTGGTGGAGAAGATTACGTTGAGAAATTAATTGCAGGTGCAAAGGCTGTCCAAATTGTTGACCAAAAATATTTTAAAAACGAAGGTAACAAAAGAGCAGCACAATTTTATGGAAGAGGAAGAGTATTACTGTCTGTTGCACAATACAAACCTGGAGAAACTGGACTTGGAGCAACGCTTAATACTGCAATGGTACTTCAAAAACATGAAGACAGAGAAAATGATACTGAAGGTTTTCTGAAACAGAGATTTTGTTCCATGCCGGCAGATGAAGAGATAATTATTGAAAGATAAATTAATCGTAAACGTTTTTTCTATGACTTATTTCTATTACGAAAATAATTAATTTGTTAGATTGAATGTCGATAATTATTCTATAATCACCGACACGTACTCGAAAGTAAGGAGTATTTACCAATCTTTTTACGTATGAATGCGGTGAAATCTTTATTCTGTCTAAAACTGAAACAATTCTTATCTGCATTTCTTTAGGTAATTTCTCTAGTTGCTTTTGGGCATTTTTATGAAAGAGGATTTCATACATTTAAACCAAGCCCCTTTCTAACTTCTTCAATTGATACAAATTTATTCCAATTACCTGCTTTTACATCTTTTTCGTATTCAGCTATTGTTTTTTTTGTTTCTTCAGAAAGTTGCATTCTGTCCTCTACTAAATCCCAAATGATAGTTTCATAACTTTCTTGAGTGTGCATTTTCATTTGTTGAAGTTTCTGAAGTAGTTCAGAACTAATTTGAATTGTTGTTACCATAGTTAACATATAAGAGGCTATAGGCTTATAAATCTTTCTATTCATAAAATTATCTGCAATCCCAACTACAGTCGCCGTTGCAGGAAATGTAATTACAAAGCACGTGGAATGAAAAATCTGGAAAATTCTTGGGAAGTGCCTGCCCGGTTAGATAATCCAAAGTTTCTTTTCTATTTGAGAGCAGTGGAAATAAATCCCTAACTGCAAGATTCAATGAAATGTCATCGTGCCTTTTTTGAGTCGGCGTTAAATCAAGAGTCCAAATTCCTCCCGAATATCTTCTTCTAATACCTAAAGTATTTTCAATCGCATATCGCTCATCATAAACTCTTTTTGCTTCTAGCCTTTTTACTTTAGGAATTTTTCTCCAACCAATAGGAGAATACTGCCTTATCGCAGGATCGGTATACCGGCTTAATATATCTGAATAATTCATGAGAAGAAATCTTTCTGATTCTATTAAAGGTTGAGATTTGTATTCCATTTTATAAAATCTAATTGCTAGTCTTCCAAACACTTGGACAATAATTTTTATGCGAAGGAAAAACATCAAAAGGTAACGCCTGCCCAGAATATCCTTTTTCGGTTAATCTTCTTAAAGCAAGAAGAGGATCTTTTTCATCGAATCCATAAACTAATTTTTCAGATTCGACACCGACCATGTAAACTCCGAGTTTCTTACGATTATCTTCGAATGCTAACTGAGAAAATTCAACTAATCTTTGATATAAAGTTTTTTGTTTTGACATTTTACATTCTCTGGACATAACCTTTTCTTGGTCGGAATAAATCTCCGGCACGAACTAGTTTATCTATAGCCTCTTCTAATTCGTCTGCTTTTAATTTTCCGTCTGCGGCTTTTTCAACTTCTTCCATAGGAATTAATTTTCCTAGTTTAGATTCTAACTCTTCCAAAACTTCTTTTAATATATAAATTTTATTTCTCTTTGATGCAGGATTTCCAGAAATCTTGTCTATATCGAAACTCTTTGTTTCTTCATCGTAACCAACCTGCATCATATAAAACCTCATTAGAGCTATTGCTTTTAGAGCATCTTCTTCTGTGACTACTTTACCTAAACGGGCTTTTGCAGTTGCTTCTGCAAGTCTAACTAAAGCCTCTAACTGTCTGGCAGAAATTGGAATTGGTTTTATTGTGTCTCCTGAAAGATTTGGCTGGTTTCTTAAATTTACATAGAAAGTTTTAATTCTTTTAATTGCTTCATCAGAAAGTGTCGGGTGACAATGTTGTTTTGCAAATGCAATATATTTTCTTAGAAGTTCTTTGCTAATTATATCGGTGTTATGTGTTTCTTGCTTGTGCTCTCTTAGAACATGCGCAGCAATACTTTCATCACGAGTTTTATCGGGTAAATCTCTTAGAATAAATAAAACGTCAAATCTGTTTAATAAAGAAGGTGCTAAATTAACTTGCTTTGGGATACTTTCGTGTGGATCAAATCTACCAAATTTTGGATTCGCTGCTGCAAGAACAGAAGTTTGTGCTCTCAAACTTGCCTGAACATTTGCTTTAGAAATTGTAACTGTCTGCTGTTCCATAGCTTCATGCATCGTCGATCTATCGTTCTCATCCATTTTTTCTAGCTCGTCAATACAGACTAAACCTTTATTGGATAAAACCATCGCTCCGGCTTCGAGTGCCCAACCTCTTAAGAATTCATCTTTAACTACGGTAGCAGTAAGACCTGCACCAGAAGTAGATTTACCAGAAACATAACGGCCCTTAGGGGCAATTCCTGAAATGAATTTTAACATAACGGATTTCGCTACACCGGGATCACCAACTAACAGAACGTGCAGGTCACCTCTTGTTTTTGTTCCGTCTGAACGAGATTTTTGAACACCGCCAAATAACTGCAAAGCTAAAGAAGTTTTAATTTCAGGATAACCCCAAACTGAAGGAGCAATACTTGCTGCAAGTTTTTCCATGATTTTTGGATCTGCGGCAAGTTCTCGAATTTCTTGCTCGTCTTCTTCCGAAACTTGAATATCATCAAAACTTTCTTCCATAGGAGTAATGCTATTTGCCTCAACAGCTAAATCAAAACGAGTTAAAATTCCGCCAGTTTTTGCAGGAAGAGGAACTTCTTTTAGTACCCCTATAATATTTACTCTTGCACCAGGAGTTGTTTTTTCTTCCATTCTAGGTTCTACCAAATCTTCTTTCAAGAATACAGTCATTCTCTTTGCTTGCTCTCCACCCGTTAATGCATCTGGAGATTCTTCAATAACTAATCTTTGAGCGTCAACCATTTCTTTGTCTAACTCTTTAAATCCTCCTCTTCTTCCACAAGAACATCTGGAAGGTTCTCTAAACTTTTCGTCAATTTGTAAAACACTTAAAATAGTTCCACATGCCGGGCATTCGAATTTTGCGTTTATAACTCTTGGACGAACTTCAGAAGCTTGACGAACAATCCCCTCGATAGAAATCATTGTGTTAAGGTTTCGAGAACGGATATTTCTTATTTTCATAACCTGAGAATTTGATAAATTAAGAAGTCGTACTCTTGGTTCCAAAACAATACCTGACTCGTGTAAGGCGAGCTCTAAAATTTCTAAAGTCTCTTCAGGTTTTGTAATTAATCTTTCTGCTAACTCCGGAGACTGTTCTGAAAGTTCGTTAAAATCTAATTTGACAACTTTGTCTGCCTGTTTTGCTGATTCACCTAATTGCTTTTTTTGAGTACTAAAGAAACTCTTTGCCTCCATAATCAAATCTTCTTGATTGACCATTTCTGGCTTACTAACGGGCATAGGATCATCATCTTCTATTTCCTCATTTCCAAAGTCTTCTGCCATAGCTGAGAAAGAAGGATTTTGTTTATAACTCTTATTGTTTTAGAAAGTATAGGTTAAACTGATTAATCACAATTAATCTCTTCTGTCATAGGAATATCTGAAACGTTCATTGCGTCTTGAACTAGTGCCCTAGATTCTGCTAAGTCCCTATCACTAAGAGCTCGCCATTCATGTAAAACTTGCTCTAGAGGTCCCGCAGTAGGTTGATAGGTTAAAACAATCAAAGAGTCTCTAACTAAATATTGCATTTGACCATGCACATTAGTGGGAATTTTAGTAGCTTCGCTTGTATGATTTACTAGATAGTTTAGTGCGTAAACTAAAGGATTAGTTTGCTCGAAATTTTTTGATTCTGTGTATTTCATAAAATTTGGAACTTTTGAGGGTTCTTAAAGGTTCGTAAAAAAATTATTCGCTGTGAACTTCTTCAGTTAAAGAAATATAAGGAGCTTTAAGAGCAGACTCGATGTCTCTTTGTGTTCTGGGCATTGCATCGCTAACAAGTTTTCTTACTCTTCTTAATTGGTGTCTATTCTCAGCAAACCAGTCACAAGTTATCTGCTCAGAGACATCTTTTTTTCTTTCATACCTAAAATGCAAAAATGTCTTAGCTACATCCAGTACAAGATACGTGCCACGATGACATTCTGGCTGATGATATCGGTATAGTTTATCAGTACTTCTTTCTACTTCATCTAGTGCGAGAAATAATTTTCCAGCTTCTTTTAGGCTCATTCTTTGAGTTAGTTGTATCATGTTAAAAATTTGAAAATTTGAGAGTTCTTAAAGGTTTTGTAATTTATTTTATATTAGTAAAAACGAAAGTTGGGCGGGCTAAAATATCTTTAGATTCGTTTGTTAATTTGTAGATCCCTACAAAAGACCCCTTATGGAAAACTGCAAACTCTCCGTCTTGTGGAGATAACCCCTCCAAATCTCCCCTAAAAAGTGGCTTTCCGGTTCGAAGTTTGTATACGGCTTCTGATTTTGATTCATAGAAAGGGAGAACATTTTTTATTGCATCTTCCGCAGGAATAATTATTTTTTCTAGAAGTTTTGAATTCCCTTTTTCGTGCTCTATCCATGCTTTATCAAAGTCGTATAATTTGACGGATTGATCTTCTGTAAAAATTCCGGCTTTTAATCGTCTTAGTTCTAACATATGGGCTCCGCCAATTTTATCACCTAAATCAGAACAAAGTTTTCTTATGTACGTTCCGCCCTGTACTTCGGAGATGAATAAAAAATCTCGTTTGCTTTTGCTTACTTCTAAAAGTTCAAATCGTATAATGTCTCTTTCTCTCTCTTGTCTTTTTACTCTAGACTTTTTGGGCGGGGTCTGCTTTATTGTTCCAAGAAAATTTTCATCTATTATCTTTTGAAGTTCTTTAATTTCGTGCTCTTGATGAGTATGCATTATTCCAATGTAAGTTTTGTCATGGCCCAAAAAAGAACCCGTAAGTTTGCAAGCTCTACCTAACGCAATAGGCAGAACTCCTGTAACCTGAGGGTCCAGAGTCCCAAAATGAGAAGTTTTAGTTAAACCTAGTTGCTTTCTGACGTAATCAGAAACAGAAAAAGATGTTGGGCCTGCAGGTTTATCAATTATGATTATTCCAAAATTTAATAATTCTTTAATCGATTTAGCCATGTAGAATATTAGGAATCAGTATTTAAAAAATAGATTCTTTTCTGTTTATAGTGACTTTTAAGAAAGTCTGGTAAGTAGAGAGCTATCTAACAAGTAATCCCGGGGATTTATGTCCTTAAGTAACACATAAACTCTTTCTGACTTTGGAGAATAAACTCTCTTCATTACAAAGAATGCATTATTTATTTCTTTTTCAAGTGTTACTCTATCAGTTTTACTATTCAGCCTTTTGGGAACAAACAAACTTCGGGGGATTACTTCTTTTGCTTCTGCCAACACTTCTCTACCTGCATTGTAACTATGAGCATATGCAATATCTAACCGATGTAAGTATTCTGTCAAAAGGTTATCAAATGGAAATTCATCTAGCAAAAACTTTTTACTTTCTTCCTGCAATTTCGAATCTCCCTTAAAAAACTCGCTAGCTGCTTGATATGCAAATACATCTGCTGCGGATTCTTCTATGTCCATTTTAAGTTTAACTGGTTTCTTTTCACAGTGAACATGAAACTGCTCGTGAAAAAGAGTATAAGCTTTCCCACAATCTGTGGCTTCTAAAAGTTGTTTAGTGATTAAGTAACTTGTAGAACAAGCAGGACTATCTACTTTTAAAATATCTTTTCCTTCATTCACCCATTTTCTGGCAGCGGCATGACGTTCTGCCCTACTATTAAATATCTCACAACACTCTCGCCCCTTTATTGTAGATTTGATGCAATCCGGTTCAGAAACATAAAGGACATAGACATCCTTCTCACGCCCCATTCTTTCAAAAGCATGATTTGGATAAATTCCAAGTTCATGTACTGCGAATCTTTTTAGGTCTCTGATAACCTCCATCTTTTCCTGAAAACCAGCCATAACAAATTAGAAGGAATAAACTGTTTTAAAAACATCTAGCCAATAAGATATATACTTTAAACTATATACATTAGGCTTACTTTTTTCAGTGAAAAAAGTTTTCCTTAAATGTTCAAAAGACTTATTAAGTAATTAAATATTAACTTTTTATGGTAAAAAAGCCTAATTTGGACGAAATCTCTAGAGAATGCTTGAAGTATATTAAAGCGGATACTGCAAGAATTTCTAAACCTCTTGAAAAAATGTATCTGATTATTGGTTTTCATAAGAACACAAGAGATGATACCGGAACGTGGATAGAGCAGAACGGAAAAAGAATAGACTTTGATTATGTGCAGGAGTCAGTTGTTGCTTCTGGAAGAACACGAGAAGCGTTGATTGAATCTGCAAAGGAATATCAAAGACTTTGTGGATTGAGTATGGAAACGTATCTTAAAGAAAGAATTGCTTAAAGAGTTAATTTCAAAATCTTATTAAACCCGTATTACTTAATATAAGAATGGTATTAGATTTTGAAGAAGAATTTATGATTGAAGAATTGAAAAGAATTAAACCAAAAAAGGTTTTGGTTCAGTTGCCGGAAGGCATAAAGACGGAAGCGATTTCTATTAAGAATAAAATTGAGAAACTTGGAATTGAAGTCGTTTTTTCTGGAGAAACTTCTTGGGGCGGATGTTGTTTGGGACTCGAGGAAGCTAAAAAGTTTAAAGTCGATTTAATTATTCACTTTGGACATTCTGAATTTATTAAAACTAAGTTCCCCGTTCTTTATGTTGAGATAAAGGATAATGTTGACTTGAGTAAAATATTAAATAAATCTCTTAACAAGTTAAAAGATTATAAAAAAATAGGACTAAGTTTTGCGGTGCAACACAGACACGACTTGAGTAAAGTCTTAGATTTTTATAAGAAGAACAACAAAGAGGTTGTGTTAAGCAAGAAGGACGGATTCGCATTTTATGAAGGGCAAGTTATTGGCTGTGAATATTCCGGTTTGAAAAAGATTGAGAATAAAGTAGAAGCCTTTGTAATAATTGGAAATAGATTTCACTCTGTCGGGGCTTCTCTTGCCGTTGATAAACCAGTTTTCCTTTTGGATGTTTACAATGACGAAGTTTCTGAGATGTCTAATTTTAAGGATAAAATTATTAGGGAACGAGCCATGGCCATTGATAGATTCAAACGAGCAAAAACTATTGGAATAATTGCAGAATCTAAACTTGGACAGAAGTTTGGAAATTATAAGAATATTATTGATAAATTTAGAGAGGCTGGAAAACAAGTTGTGTTAATTAGTATGAGTGAGATTACTCCTGAAAAAGTTATGAATTTTTATAATATTGACGCATTTATTGAACTCGCATGTCCTAGAATTGCGATTGATGACTATTCTCGTTACGGGAAACCGATGTTGACTTACAAAGAAGCTTTAGTTGCTCTTGGTGAGAATTCTTGGGAAGATTTGGTTAAGAATGGATTTTTGTAGTTAGGATTTAAACTGGTTTTTTCTTTCATTTTTTCTAAGCGGATATGGGTCATAGACCAAATCGTCTTCAAACATTATTAAAAATTCTATATTCTTAACAAATTCTTTGAATTGATCCCTAATGTCTAAAATCTCTTTTTGAAGTTGTTCTTGATTTTCTACTTCCAACGTAATCTCGAAATTCCATTGGCCCACTGATTCGATTGCCAATATGCAGTTTTTATTATGATTTACATATGAGAAAATTCTAGATCTAATATTTTCATCCATGTTTTGAAGAGATAACATGAGCCGATAACTTTGCATGCCATATTTCTGCGATCTAATATATGTAGAGTATCCTTGAATTATTCCTCTCTTCTCTAACTGCCTTATCCTAAGAGCTATTGTACTTGCTGGTTTTCTCAGAGAATCTGTCAAATTAATAATTGCCATTCTTGCGTTAATTGAAAGTAGGGATAATATATTTGAATCAAGTTCGTCAATCTTCTCTATTTCTTGTTCTTTCCCAAAAAATGGTGGCTTTAAAATTTCTGGCCTACCTTCTGATAAATAGCTTCTCCTATACTGTCTCAGCTCGGTTCTAATTTCAATTGCATTATCTACTATAAAGTTTCCAAATTTATTTAATATTTGATAATAAACTTTGTTGAAATGAGTGATACTCTTGGCCATTATTCCGAAAACCAAATCAAACTTACCCCCCACTAATGCAATCCAATAAATTTCCGGAATTGTGTTCAAATAATTAATTATCTCTTCTTTCTTTTTTGCATCTACATTTTGAAATCTGTTAAAAACGGCATATCCTGCATATCCTAATTTTGAAAAATTAACTAAAGTAGTGTATCTTTTGATTATTTCTTTTTTTTCTAATATTTTAATTCTATAAATGACAGACTCTTTAGAAAGTTTAACTTTTCTAGCTATCTCTTGAAATGTTGCTCTTGCGTTTAAATCCAATTCTGCTAGTATTTTCTTATCTTTTATGTTTAGTTCCATTTAACAATATATAACATAAAAAGTATATAAATGCTGCGTTTTGTGATATTTTTATGAAATAAGTTTAATATATCACATAGTTCACTACTATAGTATGGTAATCGGAAATTCAGACAGGCTAGGCAGAAAAAGAACACTTGCAGATATAACTGGCATGATAATTGTTGGAGACGCAATGCTTTCATACACTATTAAACAAACCAGAGCCATGTATGAACTTGGACAAGACATCTCCCCTATAATCAATAAATATGCTGGCACTATTGGCTCTGGCTTAGTGGAATATGTTCTACCTGCCGTCACAGGAATATCTTTTGTCGCGCTTGGAGCATTGGTGGTTATGGCTACGGATAAGTACATGTCTAACTCAGAAGAAAGATGACACTAATTCTTCCAAAACATTTAAATCTTCAGTTATTCTTGTATAAATATGGCATTTGTTGATAAAAAGATATTCAAAAATAAAAAGGGCGATATTCATATCGGAGGTAATTCTCCAGAAGGTTTTTCGGAAGCTACCCTAGAAGACGTTAAAAAAGTTCTTATCACTTTGAAAGGTAAGAAACTTTGGAGATGCACTGTTTGCAATGATTTGTGTATAATTATCGAACCTCCGAAAATATGCCCGACGTGTTTTCAGGAAGAAGTTTATGTTGAAATAAACGAAAAGGAATTTAGAAATTTTTTAGAGTTGTAAAATGAAAATAAATAAGTTTAATTTTACATTTTTAGAAGGACTTTTTTCGGATAGTTCCAAGCTGTCGGCTTCGTCGAAAAAGTCCGTTAGCGGTAACTCGGTGAACTCGTTACCTTGCCATTTTTTCTCAAGTAAACTATCAAAAAATATGGCAAAATGGTAAGGGAGATACTATTTTTTCATGGTGCTGAATGTCCACATTGTGCTGTCATGAGGCCTATTGTAGAAAAATTAAAGAAAGAATTGAAATTGAAAGTAACTAGTTTTGAAGTTTGGCATAATGAAGATAACGCGGATAAAATGAGAGAGTTCGCAGACATAATTGCGGAAGCTGGCGATGGAGATTTGGGAGTTCCTGCTTTTGTTGATGTTAAAAATAATGAGGCTAAATGTGGAGAGATGCCCAAGAAGGAGTTAAAAAAATGGTTGATGGAAAAATAGAAAAACAGATACATATTTGGGAAGAGTTTGCAGATAGAAACGGAACAATAAAAGTTAATCCAAATAAAGAAGCCGTAGAGAGATTAGCCTTAGGCGTTTTGAATAACGAAGAAAGATTTGGATTTAAATTTTGTCCGTGTAGATTAAGAACAAAAGATAAAGAGAGGGATTTGAAATTAGTTTGCCCGTGTAATTTTAAATTACAGAAAACATGGCAAGATAAAAAAGAATGCTGGTGTAGTTTGTTCGTAGAAAAATGAACCTTCTTAAATTATATCCCTATATTTCTCCAAGGTAAGGAGTAACTTCCCTCCAAGGCATAATAGTCCGGCTTACTTTCATTACGAGGAGTAAAAATTAGTACTCCTGTCTTAATCTCTTTTATTTCTAAAGTTAATAGTGCAGAAGATATTGATTCAATAGTATGTCCTGTACAAAAAACATCATCAAGTATTAGCACATTACCTAAACTTTTAGGAAGCCTTTCTATATATTCTTCTGCAACAGCAGGTTTCTTTTTTTCTGCATGAACAATTTTAATGTATGCTTCCGCAAGAGGGTTTGTAACAAATTCAGGCAAACTATCTAAATATTCACAAAAAAATTTTCTCATAACTCTTTTAAATGGAAATGGTCGCGAGGTATCAATAACATAGGGTTCTTGATTAAAAAAATTTCTTGCTTTGTTTATTAAATAGTCTGTCCTAATTCCAGGATGAATAATTGTGTCCGGAGTAAAACTGGTATTTATATTTTCAAATAAACTATTTACTATTTCATCCAGTTCTGGATATTGTAATTTTATCCTAGCCATTTTTTAAATATTTTATTTAGTTAAATATCTTTTCGGAATTTTGCCTGAAGTCTTCGATAGTTTCCAACTGCGAATTCTTTAGCAGAAGCAACTAAACCTCCGACTGCACCGATATAAGCCATTTGCATTTGATTAAAATCTCCAACATGCCCATGTGCATTCAAAGAAACATAATCTTTGATAGGTTCTATAGTTCCAATTAGATAATGTGTTAAGTCTAATCCTTTTTCAATTAAATTTGGACCGAACCAATCAAGAACATTAACTTCCACGTCTACAAGTAGAGATGCAAGCCAGAATGCAGTTGCCCCCATTGCAATGTTAGAGAGTGTTCTGACAATCGGTTTCTTTGCGGTTTCCAAATTTTCTTGGTAGGATTTTCTAACAAGGTTTGCAATCAAATTTGAATAATTCGCCTTATGGTGAGTAAATTCTACTCCCTGCTCCGGCTTGTATTTATGCAGTCTCCCAGTCATCTCGCAGAGCTCAGCTCTTTCTGCTTCTTGTTTTATTTTTTCTGCGGATACTTTTGAGACCTTATTAAATACTGTTTTTAGAGGAAGCTCTAAGCCAAGTTTTACTCCGACCATCGCGACAGTAGCATATTCTGCAAATTGAGTCGCAGTTTCCAAATCGCCATTGCTTGCAAGGTAGCCTGCTAAATAACCAACACCCGCGCCCCTCAATACATAGTAACCATGCCCTATTGCACTCTTCACTCTTTGTAAATTTGGATGATTTTGTTGTCTTGCAACGATTTCTTCAAGTATGGATGAATGTGCATTGGATTCTCTCCTTACTTCTTCGCTACGCACATCATTAACCGAAATCATTGCCATCTGCCTCCCTTACTTTAAATTTTAATGATCTAAATAAATTTTCGAATGGAGAATCCTCTCCGAATCTAGAAAGTAATTGTTTAATACTTAGATTATAAAGTTGATTTACTGCTTCTCTTCCTTCTCGTTCGTATATTCTACCGACAATCTTCTTACCCTCACTGTACTGCTTCATTTTTTGCCCAAGTCCTCCACAACCACCTCTACTCGCGCTATCAACTGCGCCCGTATCTCGCATATTATACAAAATAGGGATTAGTCCAAGAAACTCTGAAGCGGAAGCAGATTTACTTTCGGCATCCTGGAAAAACATCTTTTTTAATTGATCTTGAACGTGAGTAGCATCTCCCTCTACAAGAGTCATATAAGCTTGCAAATATTTCATATAACTTTCATCTTCTTGTGGATCTTCTTCAAATGCTTTTGACCCAGTAACTTTTTTAACAAGTGAAGGATAAAGTCTTGCAAATTTTGGATTGCATTTAAATTGACATCTGTGAGTTAGCTCATGCCCTAAGATGGTTGCTAATCCGCTTTCATTTGTTCCGAATCCAAGATTTGCTGGAATAATTAGCAGAGTGTCTGTAGTCATTTCATATTGACCTAAGATAAAATAGGACATAACGTGTTTAGTAATAAGCCGAGCCTTTTTACCTGCAGGAGTATCTGCTCCAGTGTCTATACCTAACCGTTCGTATCTAGGTTTTGTTGCATGCTCCCAAAGTTGATCCCGATCTACTAGTTTTACAGATAAAGTGTCTAACTGAGGATCCCATCCAGTTAGCCTTTCTACTTTTGAAGCTACATCTTCGATTATTCTCTTTACTGAACGCTCACTAATAACTACCATTCTGAAAAGAAGAATTTCTGCTTTTATAAATCTTTGTAAATGTCACTACTTTAAAATTAATATAAAAAGAAAGATTTAAAAGTTAAACTCCTTTACTGTAAATATGAAAAAGAATATGCATGCAACAATGGACAGCTTGAAAATTGATGAAGGTATGAGAGATTTAGTTAGACAGCTATGGAAACATTGCTACACTGGACTACAAACATGTGAAGGACATGAAGTAAAGGATGCATATGTTCTCTTTGAAAGAGGAGATGGATGGTTTGAAAATAATGCTGAAAGATTTGGATTATTTAAAAGAGAGAGCGGTCTTTGCTGCCAAGAATTTATTGGAGAGATGAAGGAATATGAACTTCAAACTGGAAAGAAAATTGTTGAGAAAGCAAGAGTTTGCCTTTATTGTAGTGCAGGAATGAATGGGAACACTGTTTATAGAGGAATTTTGAAATCACCAACAGAACAAGTGTAAGTTTTGCTTACTAATTCGAGGCTTTCTTTATATGCTCTAGCCAAGACTCTTTTATTCTTCTACCCTCCTCCATTTCTTGCCTAACCAGAGGTCCTTCCCATCCATTACCATCGATACATACTCGATTACGCCGGAGATAAAAACTGCCCTCTTCAATTCTAGTAACTATAAATTCATGCCCAAATTCTATATCACGAGACAAAGTATTTAGCGCAAAGTTATAAACCGTTACACCTCTTTTATTTTTTTCTGCGCCTAGATAAACATGTTTGCTTAAAGAATGCGTGCCAGTTAGATGCATTTTGTATACTTGCCAGGTATTAAACGGATTAGTTTCGCTCATTGTGCAAACCCCAGAAACGAATTCTTTTTAAGTATTTCAGTGCTCGAAAGAGAAGGTCATAAGTACATAGGAGAATTTAAAAAACACTCAAATTATAGATTACTAGTGGATCCATAGTTCAAAGGTAGAATGCTCGCCTCCAGAAAATTGATGAAGAAAGCGATTGATTAGGGTTCGATTCCCTATGGGTCCATTTTGTTTTAAGGAATCTCACCCTACGGGTTCTGCTCGCAATTTGCATTTCGCAAAGGGGATATCGATTCAAGAAAACTAAATTTTGCTCAAAGCGAATCGCTCGTTCCCTATGGGTCCATGAATTCTTTCTGTGCGATTATGCATCTTAGCATAATAATCCATAACTTTAAAAATAACAATTTCTCTAGATGCCTAAGAGGCGTTGATAAAGAATCGCCTCAGAATTATAGGAAATAAATGGCAGTACAAAACGCAAATTCATCAAAACTCGAAACTGTTTTATCAGTTGGAACAGGGCTAGCCGGCGTAGGACTAACAGGATTATGCTTATATGAACCTGCACTGACTCCTTATCTCGGATTAGGCGCTGCTGCAGGAGCGGTTATTGCAGGCATTACTAGCGGGCGTGTTGCGGAGTGTACTACTGGAGCTATTGCTGGTGCTGCAGGAGCTGCAACAGGAGTTATTCTTGATCCAGATTGCTCCCTTATTGCAAATGGTGTTGCTGCGTGTGCTACAAGTATGTGCGCGAGTATTGTCTCAGTTACATACGTTGAAAATCCATTAAAATTTGCAAGGAATGTATTAGGAACAGTATTAGTAGGCTCTTCTTTATTATATGGTTACTATAAATTTTGAGAAATTAATTATTCAATAAAAAAGGATATTTTCACACCTAAATACCGAAATATAGTCTAACTTATTATTGGCTATGGTCAAATTACTTACTCATAAGGTTTTGATAAGATGCTGAATCTATAAAGCCATATTTGTGAAGCATCCCTAGTTTCTTTCCCATTAGCTCTGCAGCTTTTACATCTGTTGAATGGAGAATTGCTCTAACTACTTCTGGTCTGCTCATAACAAAAGATGCAGTATCTGCTCGGTCTTCCATGTGACTCGTCGTAGAATATGGAGTAACAAACCCGCATCTAGGAGCTCCGGATTCTTTTAGGAAGGCAGAGTAATCCCCATGCAAATCGTTATATGCACTCGCGAGAGTCTGCAATTTTTCTATATCCCCATTCCGAGCAACACGGATAGCATTCATTTGAGCTAATTCCTCATCAGAAACAGTAGATCCATCCACTAGCTTTTTCTTAAATGAGTCAGAATTAACTTGGTAGTCTTTATACTTTTCATTAAATGATTTATCTGCTTCTGAATACTCGCCCTGTCGTTTATTTAATTCATCCACCATAGTTCCACTTTTATCCCACCAGGCTTTCCAGGTAAATCCTTTGTCTTGAATTTGTATTGCTTCCGGAATATCATATCCCGCCATCATCTCCTCCCACTCTTTGTCTAGATAATGAGAAGGAGGAATATTTTTTAGAGCAGACATTTTTTTGTCTATTTCTTTTGCTTCTTGTCTAAATTTATTCGAAATTTCGGGGAGCCCCATCAGACTAGCCGTCAATTCTTTTTCTCTCTTTTTCTCTTTTAATTTAAAATATTCTTTATAATCCTCGTTCTTTTCATCTTTATTAGAAACCTCGTCTATTAATCTTTCATGGACATGCGCACATTCGTGTAAAATAATATGTTCTAAATCCCGCTCTAATTTTTCATCTCCGTTTATGAACATAGAATTGTCCATAACAAACCCGCCCGTACCTCTCTTCGGCGCAATTTCCTTATAATCTTCTGGATGACAGAAGAATACTTTGTAAATATGTTTTTGAGTATTTATTGGCAATTTCTTAAATGCTTCCTTAACGTTAGAAAATCTCTCAGGAGAGTGAGAGTATAAATCTGTTGAATGCTCTGCGTCATAAACTATTGTTTCTTTTTGATATTTTCTTTCAAACTCATCTGCCTTCTCACGCATACGAACACCTTCTCCGCTAACATTTATAGTGAGACCTAGTACTGATTGCTCCCTTTCTGGTTTAGCCTGTACTGTACCTCCTAGAAGAGAAGTGGCTACTGCATAAGGTAAAAGAGCTCTTTTTAGAATACTTTTTATTTTTCCCATAGCGATTATTGCATATTTTTCATTTCATCAATTTCTTTGCTAGAAATAGAAGTCCCGGAGAATTTCAGAGAAAACATTAATGCATCCAATAACGCCTTATCTTTTTTGTAGTCATATAAATCATTTTCGTAAGCAATGTACGCAAGTTCTGTAGATCTAATATATTTGTAATCCTTGAACTCTTTGAGATTTTTTTGATTTAAGATGATTGGCATATGCAACTTCCTTTCCATAATAGCTTTTAGGTTTTGAGGAGACTCAGTTAGTAATCTTGTAACTCTTTCGTCTATAACTATAACACTTTCACAGTTGCAGAGATTTGTAAATGCTAAACAAGAGGCTTCGCCAATTTGAACTATTTCTATATTTTCTTTGTCGGCACGAATCGTTGAATTAGACAAAGTTAGAATTCTTTGCGTTTCTTTTTCTAGTTGATTGTTTGGAACAAATTCGGTAGACATTATAATTGTTTTATTTGCTAAAAGAGTTTGAATCTTTATAGCCTCCAACTCATATTTTTTTATGGTCATTGGTTTATCGATTATTTCTTTTTTAACTTGAGGAGTTAGAATAAATGCCACTTCAGGAAATTTCTTTTTTAGTAATTCTAGGGTATGTAAAAGACCGTTTAGAGTTAAAGAGATAATCGGACCAGAGTCTAAAATTGCGAATTTCATTTTGCTAAACTCCCGAAGAGTTCGCAAGGTTGTATCTTGGATGTACAACCGCTAAATTCCTTGAAAACTTTTGTTAAAAATAATGTTTTCATTTGAAAAAGCTCTCTGCCAATTTAATTCTTTCTTTTACGGGAATTGCTTCATTTAAATGCGATTCACTTACCGTTGATTGCCCAATGTAGCCGGCCAGATCCCAGAGAGACACGCCCAAAATAGAGGCTGTTTTTTCTGCAGATAAACCATGCTCGTATAGCTTGAATGCTTTGTTTACTTCAGCTTTATAAAAAATGTCCCTAATGTAGTTTGATAAATCGCCCGCTATTTTATTAATTGAATTTCTTATTTTTCCTAAATAGTCCATGAACTTTTCATAGTCCCCCACTTCGAGCTTTAAAATTGCAGCATCCATGTTAGTTATCAAAGAATTATAAAATATGTCCCACCCTTCCATTCGCTTATAATTTTCTCGTTCTACAATCTTTGCAATAGAATAAGTTAGAACCGCGACAACAATGCTATCTGCATCTTGATAAACCGTCGCCGTATGAAGTGTTTGATCTGATAGAGCTTTTAATTTGTAAGAATCTTTCTGTTCTAAAGCGACTCTTGCCTCTTTCATAATCCTTAAAATATTCTCAGCCTCTTGTAGCATCTTAATTGAAGAAAGATTGTAGAATATATAAGTGTTACGAATTGTTAAACCTTCACAAATATAAACTTATTCTTTTAGAACGTACTAGTCGGAGCAAGAAGTTCTAGAGATTTTAGCTGACTGTAATGTACCGTAGCTGGCCTACTCTCTTCAGGTCGAGAATTGATAACGGGTAGAGGTAAAAAAGTAATTACACCACTAGCTTCGTTAAATGCCTTATATGAACCATAAAATTGTTGATCTCTTTTTAGAGGTCCGAATTTTATCCGAATATCGCAAGCATATCTAACGATGTCTCCTTCCTTTAATACTCTTGCTGCATTTTCAATATTTACTGCCATAGTTTAATGAACATAATCTCCTTTATAAACTTTTCTATTTCTGTCATTTTATAGTAATTACAATCGAAAGATTTAAAAGAGGGTTATTACACTATCTTTTATGCCAACAGAGATATTATGTCATGATGAAAGAGAAGACAAATCAGAGCTAGTCAGCTTCTGTTTAGAATCGCCAAGGGATGTTTTTGAAAATCTTTCTATGCAGCATAGAATCTGGGGATATGAACAAATTGAATTGCCCCTAGATGTTAGATATTCTGATGAACCCGAACCTACGAAAGGATTAGTTATTCGCTCTGCTGATGCACCTCGCGGAACGCAGATTGTACAACACTTTTCGGGAATTGATTTTTCTTTTACGGAAACTGATTTGTATGGCCTTCGAAGACCAACCGACATGAAACTAGCATTTAGAGATGCAATTTATCACTCAACAACTTATATGCCTGATGACTTTAAAGAAGAAAGTTGGCTTGATTTGTATGATTTAGAAGAGAGGATGGGAGAAGAGCATGATCCTGAAAGAGCAAAAGTTTTTGGATATTTGAAGGATATCGCCGAAACAGCTTTTGGAATTCATAAACCTACCGTCGCCGATTTAAGGAGATTCTAAATGGAAAACCAATATAAACCGAAAGCTAAAGAAGTGTTTGGAGAAATTTACGAATCTGTTGCTGATAAGTTTAGTAAAGAAAATTTAAGAAAAAAAGAAATGGCAACGCAGGATTCTCTAAGACACGCAAGAAATATTGCAAAGGATTTTACTAGAGAATTTATGGCATCCGTAGGAGTTATAAATTTAGGCCCCTATATGATGGCTTCTACAAAAAGAGTTTTTGCATCAGATAGACAACCAATCCAAAATAATACTTCTCAAAATACACTCATACCAGATAATAATGTAAGAACTTGCTATGTCCCAAGTGCATCTGCAGAAAGATATGGACTTTCAACGGGAGTATTTGCGGGTTTGGTTTTGGGTTTAGGCCAATTTATAGGGTATAATTATGCTTTAAAATATGGGCATTATGAAGTTTTATTTATTCCTGTTGCTACAAATGTTGCATCATTAGTTTATGAACAGGGCAGAAAAGTATACAAAAGAGCAGAACAAAGAGTGGTAGAAAGTAAAACAAACAAATGTAATCTAGAAAAGTTATTAGACTCTACAAATTAAAAATGGAAAACCAATATAAACCGTCGGCTATAGAAACATTAGGAAAAATTTATGGGACTGTTGTAGAAAAGATTGTCAAAGAAGGTAGGAAATTAGAAGAAGCAACGACCAAATATTTCTTAAAGATTATTGGAAAATCCAAGATTAACGCCCCAATAGTTCAGACTACAGAAAGAACAAATAATATAAGTGATTTAGAGCAAGCAGTACAACAAACCGTAGAACAAACTGGCCCAGATCAAAATCAAAAAACCGCGGAAGAACGCCTTAAACAGTATCTGGAATGTGAAGAATTGCTCGGTACTTTTTTTGTAAAAGTTAATTACTGTGGAACACAATGTACTAATCTGGAAACTGGAAAATACCCTATCCGATCTCCACTTTTTCCAAAAGAATGGTATGCCCCTGGAAATATTGGATGCTGCTTAAATGATATGCACGGCCAACACTCCGATAAAATTTCAGATGCCGACCTAAAACTACTAACTCAAAGAAGAATAGAAAAATATGGGCTACCAGAGAATAAAGAAGAAGGTCTCCCTCTTTTTGGAAAACCGTGTAGATACCATACTAGAGAGGGCTGTATATTAAAAGACCACAAAGGTCCAGTTTGTGTCGCATATCTTTGTGATTCTCAAATAAAGCATCTGAAAGATAAATTTGGTATTGACTATGATATGAAGAAGGCATTTATTACGCTTGAAGATATACTTAGTGGTAAGGTTTCCGAAGAGCAAGTTAGTAAATTTAAATCAGAAGTTGCGGATTTTATAAAAATTATTATTAGTACAGAGAAAAAAGCTGATTAATCTTAAGAGGCAGTTTAAGATTATACTCTTCGCAAATTTTTGAAAACGTCAGGAATATAAATCCCAAGTTCTATATTATTCTATGAAAATATTACTCGACACGAACTTTTTATTAACGTGCGCAAAACAGAAAGTTGATTTTGCAGAATTAATCGGAGAGCAAATTGACAGTAAATTAGAATGGATTATTCCCGAAGAAGTTATTGCTGAATTAGAAGATTTATCTACGAGAAAAGATATGAAAGGAAAAGATAAAGATGCTGCCAAACTTGCATTATCCTTAGTTGAGAGATTAGGGTATGAATCCGTAAGAGTTAATAATAAAAACGTTGATGTTGGAATTGCTGATTTCATACGTGGGAAAAATATTGCATTGGCGACTTTGGATAAGAAGTTAAAAAAAAGAGTTGAAAATACAATAGTTACAATTTCTGATAAAAGACAAGTGCAGATTATTAATTAGATGCCGAGGCGGAAATCCATTTTTGGGAAAGTTTAACAATCACAAGCTTTAAAAATGAACTTTTTCTATTAAAATCATGTTCTATTTAGTTGAAGTTGAGGACTTTGTAAGAGTAGAGCCAAAATTGTTTGGCCTTAAAACAGCAGATGCTGTAAAAGAACAGTTACATCAGAGTTATTCGAATTTTCAAGATAGAGAATTAGGAACTGTCGTCGATGTTTTAGAAGTTTTGTCAGTTGATGACGGAATTATTATTCCTGGCGACGGAGCAGCCTATTATAAATCAAGATTCAAGATAATCACATTCAAACCAGAGTTACAAGAAATTGTATTTGGTAAGATTGAAGAAATCACAAATTTCGGCGCATTCATTGATATGGGTGTTTTGAGAGGAATGATACATATTTCACAAACTATGGACGATTTCGTTTCATTCGCTAAAGGCGGAAGTTTGACAGGAAAAGATGGTAAAAGATCTTTAAATGTTGGTGATGAATGTATGGCAAGAATTGTTGCAATCTCTTATAAGGGTGAAGATCCAAAAGTAGGATTAACAATGAGACAGCCTGGCCTAGGAAAATTAGAATGGATAAATGGAGATAAGGAAAAGTCTAAAAAGGCTGCAAAGAAGTCATCAGAAGGAGATGCTAAAGAATCAAAACCTAAAGCTGCTAAAAAGGAAGGTAAAAAGAAATAATGGCAAAAGAAAAAGCTTGTTCAAAATGTAAGACCGTTTATGAAGGTGTAAAATGCCCTAATTGTGGAGACACTGTGGGGCTTGAGGGATTCAAAGGAGAAGCAGTTATATTTAACGCAGAAAAATCAATCATTGCAAATAATATTGGAATTAAATCGAATGGAAGATTTGCACTTAAGATAAAATAAAATTAAAATGGAATCAAAAATATTAAAACAAAATAAGAATCTGTCTTTGAATAGAACTGAATATATTTTGGATGTTAAATCTGAGAAGAACCCTTCTAAGCTAGATGTTATTGCTTTGCTAAAGAGCGATGCTGAATTGACAGTTGTTAGACAAATTGATGGAAGTTTTGGTAAGGATACATTTACCATTGACGCTATTGTTTACAATACAGTAGCAGATAAAGTTAAAGTTGAAACAATCCCAAGAAAAGTTAGAAAAAAAGCAGTTGCAGAGGCAAAGAAAGCTGCAGCAGATGCAAGAGCAGCTGGAGGAGCTAAATAAAAATGGCGATTAAATCAAAAATAAAAGGTAAGAAGAAACATAAGAATAGTCCCACTTCTAAGAAGAGTTCTAAGTACACTATCCAAGGTGACAAGGTAATAAGAGCGAAATACTGCCCAAGATGCGGACCAGGAATATTCTTAATGGTAGCAGATAATAGAGTATACTGTGGCAAATGCCATTATACTGAATTCTCAGTTAAGGCTACGAAGTAGATTTTTATTTTTTTAAGAAGATGATTATTAGTAAGAATTTTATTAAATTCTTTTTACAACTAGGGTAGATTCTTTTGGAATTCTTTGAGTTTTACTAGCGGGCCTATGAATTGGATGATAAACTACTACAGACAGGGAGGATTTTGGAGAAGCATGCTTTTGATAGTACTGAACAATTTTTTCTGCAAAAGTTAACTCGTGCTCGTCAGTTACATACCCTACTCCAGGAGTTTCACTAGAGCCATTCTGCGTATGAGCATAGTTATTATTTGCCATTGTTTAAATTTCTAAAATCGCTTGTAGAACCTATAATTTTGTTTAAATCGGGATATATAAAGCTTACTAAAGTTAGAAAGAAAAACAGTCTTTTTTCTCGCAATCTGCTCTTTTTATTGCTTATGCTAGAAAATTATTTTAAAAAGCTAAATTGCTCGCTTGTTGAGAACTCATCCCTAGAACTCCCTTTCTTAAAAAGAAATGCTCCTCCGAACCGAAAGAACACAATTGTTTTTCGGCGCAGGCTGTCTCAAAACTGAAAGCATGTCTTTACCTGCTGGCTTGACATGCCGAGAGAAAATCCGATTGCTGCAATTTGTTTTTCATCCATTAATTCTTCTACAGATTTTGCAAGTGTTGCGAATTTTATTTCGCATTTTGCCTTTCTGCAAATTTTTATGTTTTGAATAATTCTAGAAATTAATCTAGCTTTCGATTTTTTGTCTGTTTGAGAATTAATGAAATTTAAAGCAACTACGATTTCTATATTTTTCTCTTTTGCAATTTTTGTAGTTATATGGTTTAAACCCGAAGCACGTTGCTTTAATGTGTCTTTTTGCCCTGTAAGTTCCGGAGAAAATAAATAGTTAATTTTTAAAGTTTCTAAAGCACGACGATTAAATTCATCATCTCTGCCTAGAACTGCTATTTTTATTTGCTTGTTCTTAGCTTTGATAAATTCAATAGTTCTTCTACATTCTCTTTCATCTGCATCTATTAAAAATCCTTCACAATCGAAATCAATTACCTCTTCTTTTTTGTTTATTACTTTGAAGAATAAACTTTCCGAATTTTTGAATAAAGTTACGTCTTGTGCCATATATTCTCCAGAATAAAAAGGTATATATATATATATATCCATTAAGAAAAATGGTTTTCAAAGAAAATCTAATAAAAAAATTGAAAGTATTGAGCAAGTCAATTCAATCATTTTTGGTCGAATATAATTGCTTAATGTTTATCAAAAAATGAAAGGAGGTTAAAAATATGGAAAATAAAACAAATTGGTGGTTAATTATTGGAATAGTTGTCGTCGTTGCTATTTTAGCATCGTTTATAACTTTACAATTCACTGGAAATGCTGTTAAGACTACTCCTGAAGTAAAACGTTGCTCTGATGCTTGTTATTATGCAGGTGGTTGTTCAAAACTAAGTACAATTGGCAGGAATGTTTGTAGGTTAAACTGTGATTATACTTGCAAGGCTACAACTGGAGATACAACAACTACAACGGGTACAACGGGAACTACAACAGGTACAACTGGAACTACAACTACAGTAGGTACAACTGGAAGTACTGCTGTTTCTTATGACGATAGTGCCGTACGAGCGCAAGTTAATTCTTTAAGTGCTTCAGTAACTGCTCTTAATAATGCGGTTCAAGAATTGAAGACTAAAGTTAATGCTAGCTTAAATGGTACTGGAATTGTGATTAGTAATGTTTCGTGTTATGATGAATCACAGCCTCATACACCTTCAGGATATATGTATAAGGTAGACACAGTTGCTTCTTGTGAAGCATATTGCCCTTCAGGGACTACAATGTCTAATTGGGAATGTCAAAGTTATCTAGGAGGTTATACTGTTGGAACTTGTCAACCTGGAATGGTCAAATCTCAGGATTCTACCTATGAACAAAAGGTAGGTGGAAGTGGGCAGTGTGTCAAGATTTAACTAAATCAAACAAAATTTATTTTTTATTTTTTCGCTTTGCGAAATAGTAGCTGAATAGTTCAGCTCTTTCTTTATTTTAGTTACTACGAAAGAGTAACATTTATAAACCGCTAGATTCTAAATAATTTATGGAATATAATATTGAAAGAGCTCAACTTGAAAGAAAAATGAGTGCAAATAATTGTAGTGCTAGTGATTTTAAAAGACTGAGTGAAATATCTCCAAGTCTGTGCTCAGAAGGATTTGAAAGATTGGGAGCGTATATGAACGGAGCGAAAGCTCTTGCTTCTATTGCTTGCGGGGCTATTGGTTATTTTGCTGGAAGCTATCTTGCTCAACAATTAGTTGATGACAATTTTTTTCCAAAAATAGTTGGCGGATTAACTGCTTTAGTTGCTGCAAAACTAATCGCTAAGCCTGCTGCAAGAGTCGGTTTAGATTTAGGATTGAGGATTTAGAAATTTTATAAACAAAAAATATTTTTAAGAATTTTCATCCAGAAATCGTAGTTCCTACAAATGGTTTATTGGAAAGGACTTTTTCAAATTCTCTCAAATTTCCAACTACATAGGTAGTTGTCTTATGTTTCATAATTTCTTCTGCTGAACTTTGATCTAGAACGAAATGCTGACCAGCACTAAATTTTATTTTGTTTACCATTGAATTAAAATCTTTCCAAGTGATTAACTCTATAAATTTAGAAGATTTATCTCTCTTAGGATCTGCAGTATACAGTCCTTTCACGTTAGTAATATTTATGAATTTAGCGCCTAGATGGCTAGCTAATCTTGCTGCAGTAGTGTCTGATGTTTGATCGGGAGCATAACGTAATCCTCCGCAGAAAACAAAATCATTTTTCTTTAGAATATTTTCTACTTCTTTCATGTCAGTAGGGATTCCTTTTTCGGGGTCAATGCCAAACAAATAAGATACAAAACGTGCATTTAAACGAGTTACAGAAATTCCAACAAGACTTTGTAAGTAGTCTGATTTTTTATCTGACTTTAGAGCATTAATATATTTTCGCGCTACACTTCCCCCGCCACAGACGATTACAAATTTTGAATCTTTGGAATAACGTAAAATAATTCTTCTAAAATCCTGTAAAAAATTCAAGTCAGCATCATCCGGAACAATCTTGCTACCGCCCAAAGAGATTACCCAAGTGTGCTTTACCATGTAAATATTAGAAAATGTGGTATTTTAAGCCTTACGCTTAATTAAAAAGTGACTAATCCCTTACCGTAAACAGCTTGTCGTCATGAACGTCAAAGATTCCTAAACGAACTCCGCAGTCAATCCAACCGTGGGCGTAATAAATTGCACCGAAAGAGTTGATTAAATCCCCTTGCTTCTCAAAATGTTTTGAATCGGAAAGATAACATCCCACCATTTCGAAGATTTTTTTTGCATCCATTTCTTTATTTTTAAAAATAGATTTCTTTACAATTAAAAATGCTTTTTCAGTTATTTTTCTGTAATTTGCTAAACTTTCTTTGGTAATTTTATCTTTCATAAATTTGTTATGTAAGAGAGATATAAAAATGTTTAGGGTTTGAATTTTAGACCGATATACTATCCAAAATAAAAAACACAAGATTTATAAGACTGTGAAGTCTGTTTAAAGAATAGGTGATGGATTGGAATTGCCTTAGAATTCTAGAGATAATATGGAAAAACAATATGAAAATTCGCTTGAAGAAACTGTAAATACTACTGAGAGATTTGGTTCACAAACCGGAGCAATTAACGTTCATCCAGGATGTATCCAAGGTGTTTGGGGAATAGGATTGACATTCCTTGGGCCTGCGATTTTAGGTTATAATATGGCAAGCGGAGGAATACAACATCCCGTATTCGGAACCGCCATGGCTCTTGCACCGGGCCCCGCACTATGCTGTTATGCGGTAAAAATTAACACTCCGGGCAAAACCAAAAGAGATGTAAAACTTAGCGATAGGATTAAACAAACAACAGCATTCACCTCCATTTTTGTAGGAGCAGAAGCATTATCTTTTGGAGTAGGTTACGGACTTGGTTGCTTACTGAGATAAAAATTTTTTTTAGAAATTACTTAAACGCCTCGCTGTAATCCTGAGATATTTGAAAATTTTTCTTAATTAAAAAACGTGTTCCTAGTTCCTCTAAAGATACAGCGTTAAATAAAATGTTGTCTAATGCAACTTTGAAAACTTTATTGGCTACAGGAATTTTTGTTCTTTCGGAAACGTAATTTAAAAGAGAAGTTACTTCTTCTTTGGAAAGAATAATGTTTGTACTCTGAACTTTTCCCAAACGAGTAACTTTTATTGGCTGGCCTTCACCAAGATATTCAATGGTAGAAATAGAACCGTCTCTAATCAAACTAGTCAATCGCCCATAACCTTCTAAAGGAGCATGATTGGTTTGTACTTGTAATGGGGCAATTGGTTTTTTGAATGGAACTTGCTGAATTGGTTTCTCAGTTTTTAAAGTAGGAGCAATTTTTAGAGTACTCTCTTGAAAACCTCTAGAGAGAACATGTGTTTTTTGTGAAACAGTAGGAACCATTTCATTATTTATACGATGTTTATCCAAACTGTTTTCGATTTCACCTGCACAAATAATCTTAAAAATCATCTCACGAACTATCGGAGAATTGCTTGCGATTGAGTTCATATTGTCTGGACAATTGTTTTTGGTTTAGCTGGAGCGGTTGACGGATTGTATTGTGATTGTTGCATCCCTTGGGGAATATTTGTAGATGGTACTTGTGTTTGTTGCGGGCTCACCATTTGGACGGGTGCCTTAGATGCTTCTGGTTTTTGTTTTGATTTCTCCTCGATAGAACGAACAGTACTCATAATGGCTTTATTTTGCTCAATCAGCATATTTATTCGATTAACTAAATCTCGATCTACCTCTGGACTTGTTCTTCCCTTGTTTACCATATAGTCTCTTGCAGAAACTTCAAAAACATTTAATAATTTGGCAATGTTATCGGATAAATTTTCAAATTTCATCGATAGATTAATCATTGCTCTTTGCAGACCAATAAAGTTTTCAATCAGTAATTCCTCTCTTTCACGAGCAGTCATCTTCTTCTTTTTTGGAACTCCGTTAGAATCAACCATCTTTTTCGCCCCTTTAACCATATCCTACGGAGGATGTTTTCGTTTATAAATATTGTGGAATGACGAGAATTAAGAGGCGATAGAAAGTGTTAGAAGTTTTTTGACAACAGGATCTTGAGAAATTGCTTGTTTTACTGACGCCTCACCAACGTAAATTCTGTCTGCAGTAACCATGTGAGTGTCATTTGACAAATATCCGGACCGATTAGCTACTGAAGGAATTTTAATGCCACAAGGAAGAACGTGCGGTTTGCCTAGGTAATAAACGCTACCTCTAAATTCATCAAATTGTTTCTGTGGCTCAACAAATTCGTAAAAACTTCCAAGCAATGCAATGTTGTCTCTCCCTTCTCCTTCTACATCCCAAACTAGCAAAACTAGATCTCCTTTTTTCAGAGGATGATTTCTTAAGCTATCTTTTTCCATTTGGTTTTTAGAGATAAAGATTTTTTAAACGTATCGGTGACGTAGAATATAATTTCTTAGAGATATCGAACAACTCCCTAAATTCCCATGATAAGCTTTATACTCTTAGTATTTATGTAAAAAGGATTGATAAGTTACTTAATTTCAATAGCAACCTTTTTAAACCCTCATTTGTAGGATATTTCAATTACAGAAAATGGAAGAAAGAAAAATTATTATTCCCGGCGAAACTATTGTTCAGGGCGACGAATTCTTACCTGGAGATGGAGCGAGACGAGAAGGCCAAGATATTGTTGCTTGCAAATATGGACTATCTGATGTAAGCGATAAGCTTGTAAGAGTTATTCCATTATCTGGAGTTTATGCTCCTAGACGAGGAAATGTAATTATTGGAACAGTTGTTGGAATTACTTTTAAGGGATGGTTGATTGATTTTGGTTCCCATATTAATGGATTTTTGAACGTTACAGAAGTTCCACGATATATTGGAAGAGGAGAATTGAGAGATCATTTTGATTTTGGCGATGTTGTTTGTGCTAAGGTTTTTGGAACTGACGGTGGAAATGTTGATTTGTCTGTTAAATTAAGGGGTTTTGGAAGAATACAAGGCGGACAATTAGTCAATGTAAACCCAAACAAAGTTCCAAGAGTTATTGGAAAAGAAGGAAGTATGGTTAACTTAATAAAGGTAGCTTCAAATTGTGATGTTACAGTCGGACAAAATGGAGTTATTTGGGTTATTGGCGATAAAATTGAAGATGAATTGAACGCTAGAAAAATAATTGAATATGTTTGTGAAAATTCCTTTTTAGCTGGATTGACTGAAAAAGTAGAAGATTACGTGAAAAATACATTAAAATTAGAGATTAAACAGACAAGATTTGAAAATGCAGAAATTGCATCTGAAAATCAACAAGAAGAACAACCAGGAGAACAACAATAATGGTAACAAGCGCATATAAGAAAAGATCCGATGGAAGAAAGTTTGATGAACTTAGACCGATCATAGCTAAAGTGGGGGTCGTGCCTTCTGCAGATGGTTCTGCCATGTACCAATCTGGAAAGACAAGAGCTATTGCTGTTGTTAGAGGACCGAGACTTTTACATCCAAAACATATGGAAAACCCTGAAAAGGGAATTTTGAGAGTTACTTACCAAATGATGTCTTTTTCGGTTTGGGATAGAATCAAACCAGGAAATAGTAGAAGAGGACAGGAAATTAGTAAAGTTAGCGAATGGGCTCTGAATGAAGTTGTTGATTTAGATGCTTTCCCTAATTCCGTAGTTGATGTTATTATTCAAATCCCGCAAGCCGATGCAGGAACGAGAGTAGCTGGTATAAATGCAGCGGCTATGGCTTTGGCGCAGGCTGGCGTACCTATGAGAGAGATGATTGCAGCTGTTGCAGTTGGAAAGATGGACAGAACACTTGTTGTTGATGTTGATAAAGAAGAAGAAGACTTTGAAGAAGGCGAAGGCCCAACAGATGTCCCTATTGCATTAACTTCAAGAAGCAATAAGATAGTTTTATTACAGCTAGATGGTAAGATTTCAGTACCAGAATTAAGAGAATTAATTACTATGTCAAAAGCAGGATGTAAAAAAATAAATGAGGTTCAAATGAAAGCATTAAAAGAACCAGGTAAAGAGGTAAAGGGATAAAATGACACTTCCAGGATTACAAAAAGATAGAATTATTGAATATTTAGCTCAGGGCAAGAGATTTGATGGAAGAAAACCAGAGGAAATGAGAGATATTTCCGTTCAATTAGGAATTAGCGAAAATGCTGAAGGTTCTTGTGCTGTTAAGTTCGGAAAGACAGAAGTTTATGCAGGAGTTAAAATGTCTATTATTGAGCCTTATTCAGATGGTCCTGATGAAGGAACCTTATCTGTTACTTTAGAATTAGGTGCAATGGCTGATGATGAATTTGATTTAGGTGCTCCGAAAATAGATGCTATTGAAATGGCAAGAGTAATTGATAGAGGAATTAGAGAAAGTGGACTTATTGATTGGAAGAAATTGTGTATTGTTGAAGGAAAGAAAGTTTGGCAAATATCTTTAGACATTTATGCTATAAACAATGATGGTAATTTATTCGATGCTGCTGCTTTGGCAGGATTGATTGCTCTGGCTAATGCAAAATTACCAGTATATAACGCTGAAACAGAGAAAATAGAACATAAATTAAGTAATGTTAAGGTTCCACTTATCAAAGAAAATATGTCCTTCAATTTGACAGTACATAAGGTTGGAGACCAATTTGTTTTAGATCCTTCTTTACAAGAGGAAGAAGCTTCCGATTACAGATTAGGAATTGCTTTAGCAGATAACAAAGGAGAACCTAGAATTACTGCTATGCAGAAAGGAAAGGAAGGCGGAATAAGTGAAATAGATATGGAAAAGATTTTAAACCTAGTTGAGTCTAATTTTAAAGAGTTAAATAAAAAAATAGTGAAATTAGTTTGGAGTTAAAATGTTCACAATAAACAAAATAAATTTTGAGTTCACAGGGAAATTAGCGGTTGCTAAGGGCAACCTTACAAACTCTGTGAGAGTTTTGTAAAATGCCTGAAAAACATGAATTTTCGAAATATGAAAGAGCAAGAATTCTCGGAGCTAGATCTTTACAAATCTCTATGGATGCACCATTATTGATGAAAATGGAAGGCGAAGAATTAGAAAATCTTAACTATGATCCTTTGAAAATTGCAATGAAAGAATTAGATTCCGGGGTCTTACCAATTACAGTTAATAGACCAATGCCTCTTAAGAGAGATGAGAAATTAAAAGAACTTAAGATTGAAGAATTGGAGAAGGAAGATAAAGAACCAAGAGAAGGTGAAGAAAAAGCTGAATCAGATGAAGAAACTGCAGGAATTGTGCAAGAACAGAAAGCACAGGAAGTTGCGGACTTGAAGTCTGATGAAGAGGTTGAGGAAGAGTTAGAAGGAGAAGGAATTGAAGAAGTTGCTGGAGACAGTGGCGATGATAGCGGATCTGAAGAATAAATAATGAACACAAATTTTAAAATTAAAATAATTACAAGGGAGGATTTCTAATGGAAGGTTTTAACAGAAGACCAAGTTTTGGCGGCGGCAGAGGAGGCTTTGGCGGCGGACGAGGCGGTGGTCAAAGAAGAAGCTTTAACGATGGACCTAGAGAAATGCATAAGGCAACTTGCTCTGAGTGTAAGAAGG
Source organism: archaeon (assembly GCA_037140195.1). Taxonomy (GTDB): domain Archaea; phylum Nanobdellota; class Nanobdellia; order Pacearchaeales; family GW2011-AR1; genus CABMGO01. Next base: position 1,448 of record JBAXEZ010000001.1, on the reverse strand, counting down.
AATGTGAAGTTCCGTTCAAGCCAACAGAAGGTAAGCCAGTTTATTGCAGAGAGTGTTACTTCAAGAGAAAAGATGCTCAAGAAGGATCAGCACCTAGAGCGCCAAGACAAGAGCAACCACAAGACGATTCAGGTAGCGAGAATTTTTAGTTAGCTGAATAGTTAAGTATTTATTTTTATTTTATCTCTATTTTAGGAGATCTTGAAAGAGAAAGTTTATTTTTTAGATAGTACTCAATTAATCTTCACGCCAGAATAGTCCCATATCTTTTTATAGAACGTGCCATTTAGACGGAGATGGAAGAGGAAATGAAGAGAGGTACAAAGGTTGAGATTCTAACTAGAGACAAACGGACTATTTCTGGAACGGTGGAGGAAGTAGGTGTTAGAAGAAACGAAAGTAAAGGCTTAATGGTGGTTCTTAAAACGGGTGAGATTGGACGAGTTACGAAAATAATTGATGGAAAGATAAAAACAGAGGTTGAGTCTTTGGTGAAAAAGGGCGAAAGCTATAAAATAGAATTTAAATCAGAAGCACTTTGGAGTTTGACGTATAAAAGTCAAGAAATCGACGCTAGTAAATCCTATGATTTACACACTTACAAACAAAAAACTTCTAAAGTGATTATTGCAAAGTCGATTGCAGCACTAATGAATTCTGATGGAGGAACACTCGTTATAGGAGTTAGAGAAAAGAAGATCGATTCTAATTATGAAATAGTCGGAATAGAAAAAGATTTAGAAAAATTAAAACAATTAGAAAAGGATTTTTCTTTGGATGGATATAAAAGAATGATTATTGATGATATTATAAGACCTTATTTTCCGTCTAAAATCTACAATTCATTAAGCAAAAACTTATCGATTGTCTTTGAAGATTTTAACGGAAAAGTTGTTTGTTTGATAAAAATAAATCCTGCGGTCACGAAGGTTTTTTTAAATCTTGAAGGTAAAAAGATTTTTATGATACGAACAGAAACTGAATCAAGACAAATTGTTGATGAAGAATTAGTGGACTATTGTATGACTAGGTTTAGAGCGTAAACTAGCACTCCAAACATTTATTGAGTTCTTTCTTCTTAAAAAGAAGAAATTTCTCTAAACAAAGAAGAACACTTATATCAATCCTCCGCTCGCTCGGATTGTTCATTAAACGATAAGGTTTATTAATCAATTTTGAGTAGTATATTTATGTTTATAGAAAGAACGTGGTGTAGAACAATTCTAAATTCTAGAAAAGAAAAAACTGTAGAAGTTTTCATCAAATGTCATCATGGGCTTTTTAGTGCGTCTGCTCCGTCTGGAAAATCTAAAGGAACTAATGAAGTCGCGGATTACAATGACAGAGGAATTGATTGGAGTATTAGACTTGCAAATAAATTTTTATCTGCATTTGCGCAGAGAAATGTGGTTATAAAAGAAATAGATGATTTGAAAGATATTGAGAGT